>JAFGKR010000157.1 GCA_016928515.1 Bacteroidota bacterium
CACAGATTTTCACGGATTTCCCGCAGATTTGCACAGATTGCTTTCTTGAAAACCAATCCGAGAAAATCTGTGCATGAATCCGCGCAAATCTGTGATCTGATTCTCCGTGGAATCTGATATAATCCAGCGGTACAGGGGAGTCCCTTTTTCCCTATCCCCCTTTCTCGCTATTTTAAAAGATGATAGTTTCGTTTCCGATTCGAGGTTTCTCTATGCGCACACGTTGGTTGCTTTTCGTTCTCGCTGTTCTGCTTTTTGCCATTCCACTGCATGCACAGGACGGACAGACATCCCGCCCTCTCCCTGCCGGACTCGAGCAGCAGCTCAAGTCGAAGGTCGAGCAGGAGCAGCAGGAGAAATCCCGCCTGATCACCGCGGAGGAATTGCTCGCGCTCAAGCGCGTCTATTCCCCCCGTGTTTCACCGGACGGCAAGTGGGTGCTGTACGGGATGACCACACCGGATATCGAGAACAATACCGGCAACAGCGACCTGTACCTCGTATCCGTCGACGGGGAAAGTCGCCGGCAGCTGACCACATCCCCGAAGGGTGATTTCGGTGGTGTCTGGTCGCCAGACGGCAAGCGGATCGCATTCCTTTCCACTCGCGACGGAGCGCCGCAGATCTACGTGCTTCCGCTCGAAGGCGGTGAGGCACGGAAAATCACGAGCATCGAAGACGGCGTGAGCAATCTCAGCTGGTCACCCGACGGAAAGCTGTTCGCTTTCACTTCCGACGTGAAAATGGACAGTACGGTGCAGGAACGATATCCAGAGTACGCTGACGCCGACGTGCGCATCTATGACGACATCCCGGTGCGGCACTGGGACGAATGGAACGATGAGAAGTACATGCATTTGTTCGTCCTTCCGGTGGAGGGCGGGGAAGCCCGTGACCTGATGTACGGCGAACGCTGGGAGACCCCGCTGAAGCCCTTCGGGGGAGCGGAGCAGATCGCGTGGTCCCCCGACGGATCGGAGATCGCCTATGTCTCGAAGAAAACGGAGGATTTCGCAGCAAGCACGAACTCCGACATTTACATCGTCAACGTCACGAACGGAAGCACGCGGAATATCACCGAGGGGATGCCCGGCTTCGATCGTGATCCGCTGTATTCCCCGGATGGCCGCTGGATTGCGTTTCACTCGATGGCCCGGGCGGGACATGAAGCCGACCGCAATCGGTTGATGCTGTACGACCGCCGCAGCGGCGAGATCACGGAGTTGTCGCGTACGCTCGACCAATGGGTGGGGCCGACGGTCTGGGCGCCAGACAGCAAGGCGCTGTACTTCGCGGCAGAGGACGGCGCGACGGTGCAGGTGTACCGTATTCGCGTCAACAACGGAGAGTGGGAAATCCTCACCGGCGGGATGTACAACCATGATGCAGGACTCGACATCACACCCGACGGCAAGACACTCGTCTACGGCCGCCGGAACTTCAACATGCCGACAGAGCTGTTCGCACAAAAAGCGGAAAAAAATGAGCGTCCCTGGCCGCTGACGCAAGAAAATACCGCAGTTCTGATGAATGTAAGCAAGGCACGGATCGAGGAACGCTGGATTCCCGCCGTGGACGGAAAAAAGATTCAGACCTGGGTGGTGTATCCTCCGGATTTCGATCCATCGAAGAAATATCCGCTCATCACGTACTGCCAGGGTGGGCCGCAGGCTACCGTCAGCCAGTTCTTCAGTTTTGCATGGAATTTCCTGCTCATGGCCTCGGAGGGCTATGTGGTCGTTGCGCCGAACCGCCGCGGTCTACCCGGTTTCGGTCAGGAATGGAACGATGCGATCAGCCAGGACTGGGGAGGTCTGCCGATGCAGGACATCCTCTCCGCCACCGACGCGATGCTTCAGGAACCATACATCGACAGAAATCACGTATCCGCCATCGGCGCCAGTGCCGGCGGCTACGCCGTGTTCTGGCTTGCGGGCAATCACGAGGGACGCTTCAGCTCATTTGTCTCGCACTGCGGGGTGTTCAATCTCGAAAGCATGTACGGTGCCACCGAAGAATTGTGGTTCACCAACTGGGAGAACGGCGGTCCCTACTGGGATGCGGAAGCACGCAGGAACTACGACACGCATTCCCCCCACCGCTACGCGCAGAACTGGGACACACCCATACTCATCATCACGGGCGAGCATGATTTCCGCGTGCCGTACACGCAGAGCCTCGAGGCTTTCACCGTTGCGCAGGTGAAGGGTATTCCGTCGAAGCTCATCGTGTATCCGAAGGAAAATCACTGGGTGCTGCACCCGCAGGAGCAGCTGATCTGGTTCGAGGAGTTTTTCGACTTCATCGGCAAGCACCGGAAGTGACCGGTGCAGGAGGCAGTCCACGACGCCCGTCGGTACAGATTTTGTTCCTGTTATCAGCACACCGCTTGCGCGGATAAAAAAAACGCCCCGTGCCAAACAGCGGCATGGGGCGTCCTGCATGCTGCGCTCCTGTACGATTATTTGAGCAGCACCATGCGCCTCATGGATGAAACCTTTCCTGCCCTCAGGTGATAGAGATATACCCCTGATTCTACGGGTCGTCCCGTGTCGTCACGGCCGTTCCAACGGACTTCGTACACGCCGGCATCCATCGAATCATCCGCGAGTGTGCGGACTCGCGCTCCCTGTGCATTGAAAATCTCGAGCTGCACACCGCACCGCTCCGGGATCTCGAAGCGGATGGTGGTCACCGGATTGAAGGGATTGGGATAATTTCCCTCCAGAATGAAGTGCCGTGCCGTACCGGGAAGCAGTTCAACGGAGGTCGTATTGGGGAAATCCGTCGGATCGCCGGGATTGGTCACCAGCGCGGGATCTCCCGGGAAGGGCTGACCGATCTGCCAGCTTCCTTCCGGATCCTGCAGTTCGACGCCGTTGGAGAAGCCGTCACCATCGGAATCCAGTGCGGCAAGGGCAGGACTCCATTGTACCTGTCCTGCAGCTCCAGGTGCGGAGAGGTGATTGGCTTCGATCTCCTGTCCGAAGGGATTTCGCGTGCCCCCGCCTCCGGGATTGACATGACAGTTGGCGCAGGATTTCAGCGTTCCGTTGGGGATCTGTGGTGCGCGGAAACTCCGCGCAACGAGGAAGGTCGCCGAGATGAACAGGGAAAGAAGAAAGATGAGTAGCAGATTTTTTTGCATGGTTCGCTCCGGTGCCGATGGTCGATACGTGTGTGTTGTGTGCTGTTTCGCAACCGCTCAGAAAGCGAGAAGCCGCGTGATGTTGAATCCGATATGCCAATCGCCGTCGTTGAAACTGTTCGCAGCTCCTGCGAGCACCTGCGATGGATTCAGCAGATCGGTGTTGGTCAGGATGATTTTGAAAAAGTGCCCGCCCGTCTCCAGCTCGATGCCGAATGCCACGGAATTGTGCGCCGTGCGCCAGCCGCTGACGGTGGGAATCCATTCCGCCAGCACATTGAAAACATCCGTGATGTAATACTGCGCATGGACACCCACCAGGAAGGAGTACTGACGCTCAGGACAGGCGATATGGCTGTTCTCGAGGTACGACGGGACAATGCCAACGGCAAAGCGCTCGTCGAACATCGTATTGACGATGAGTTGGGCGTAATACTGCATAGTGGCCGCATCCGCGGCGTCACGATCCGGAACGTCGGTGTTCCAGGCCGCACCCAGGCGCACAGCAGCGAGCAGGGGTATCACCTCGTGACGAAAGGAAAAGAGCTGCTGTTTGACATGGAGGTCGAGGTTGTCCTGCTCGTTGCTGCGGCCGAGGGTGACGTATCCGTGGTCGCTGTAGGCATAGCCGAGTGCAAGGCGGATGTTGACGGGACCGTCAAATCCCCAGAGGCTCTTTGCGCCGTCGCTGATGGTCGGAATGAAACGGTGTGAGATCTCGAATTCGAAATTCCCCTGCTGCAGGACCTCCGCAGTGGGGAGATTGGCCGCCTGCGTGGAATGAAAGAGCTGCAGGGGAGGCAGCTCATCCGGTGCGCTACGGGACCAGCTTGTTCCGCTGTCCTGGGCGGTGGCCGGGACGGACAGGAGCACGGCAAGAAGGGGAAACACTACGCGATGCAACACGGGCATGTTATCCTTTGATTTTTTTCAGCTGAACATCGAGAACGAGTTGCATGGTCTCATCGATCTTGAGAAACATGAACTGTGGGACCTCAATGTTGTGATTCGTCAATTGTACTTCGAATTCAGTTTTGATACGGATGCCGCCGTTCGTTTCGGTGATGAATCCATCAACGTTCAGGGATTTCCTGACGCCATGAATATCCATGCTTCCCTGTACCTTCACCGACGTCTTCCCGCCGGCGGGTGACGCAGAGACAATTCGACCGCGGTACTTGGCGTATGGATACTTGTCCGTATGCAGATAATCCTCACGCATGTGCCTGTTGCGCAGACCGATGCCCGTATCCAGCGTCCGCAGATCGACTTCGAAATAGAGATCACTGTTTTCCGTCCAGTTGCCGGCGCCTGCGATCAGGTAACCGTCAATCCTGTCGGTGACACCTTCGAAATCCTCTATCGGTGCGTCGGAAATGAATTTCACGACATGTCCGGCCTTTTTATCGACATGATATTCCGACTTCTGCGCGACGAGTGGAGCGCTCAGCAACAGCAGGGCTATCAGGATGAGGGTTTTCATCGCATCTCCTTATTCCTCGTTTCCGGGGTATTTCAATTTCGGAGTGCACCGCGGTCGATCCATGCCGCAATGGAATCGATGACGGCGGATTCCAGCGGACCGGCCGGCGGCATGACGGGCTGCAGTTGACGGCGCAGGACGCCTGTCAAGACGCTTTGTGCACTGTTCCCTGCTTCCACCCGCCTCTGATTCGGGTAATTCACACTGGTGACACCGACGAGTGCATCGTGGGCATTGCCGGGGGAGAGATCGAGTCCCGCCTGTGGATTGCTCCCGGCATGGCAGCCGGAAAGTGCGCAGGAAACGGCAAACACCCGTTGTTCGATATCCGCGAAACGCGCCGGAACGGCGGTATCCTGTGGTATGTCGCACTCGCTGACGATGGAATCCGAACAGGCGGTGCCTCCCAGCAGAAGAGCCAGGAGAAAGACTGAAATAGGAACAATCTTCATAAACGATCTCTTATACATTGGTGCATGTGACTGCATCACGCGGGGTGTACGACAGCAGGGGCGACGCCAAGGGTATGACCTGAACGACGGAAAGCGCGTTACCGGTAGGTCATCATCAGTCTCCAGTACAACCCGGGAGTAAATGCATGGCTCTGAAACATGTTGCAGCGGTAATTTGATATGAAATATTTAAAATTCAAAGGATAAATTTTCACCCTAATTGGGCTGTAACTTTTTCCTCATTGAGGATATAGTTTATCTTGTTTTAACCGCGTCGCCGGGGCAGCATTGCATATGGCGGGTATTCGGATCGGAGTATCTGTTATCTGGGATCGGAGGGGGTGGGAATCAGGAGATGAGTTCATCCAGCCGTTCTTCGAAGCGACGCAGCATGTGTCGCAGCTTGCGACGGTCGAGAAGTCCATGCGCTTCTTTCAGTGATACCCATTTCCTGTGCCGGAGATGATCCTCTTCCCAGGAATCATGTATCTCCGTGACTTTCATGGCGAAAACCTGCACCCGGCAGGTCCCTTTCCATTTCTCGTAGGTGTATTCCCCGATACGGGTCTCGGAGACGATGCCGTCTATTCCCGCCTCTTCCGTAGCCTCCTTGCGCGCGGCCGTGCGTGCCGTCAGTCCGGGATCGATGACGCCTTTCGGAAAGATCCATCGGCGGGTTTTCGGGGTTGTGATCAGAAGGATCTCTACCCCGCGATGATGGCGCCTCCAGGGGATCACCGAAGACTGTTCGAAGAACCAGGACGGTACGCTGTCGTTGCTCTTTCTCATGTCGTCTACAATAAGTACAGAAAAAGAAACACGAGGTAAAACGCGAGGGTGATCGCGAGCGCGACGAGAAGATTCTTGCCCAGCTGCAGCCAACGGTTCGCAGCGGTGGCGAAATCATACCGGGCGGCGATGCCTCCGGTGAATAGCATGATTCCCGCGTAACCGACACTTGCAGCCGGAAGTGCAGCCACATCGGCAAGCAGGGCGAGTGCGGGCCCGAGGAAAAACACGAGCGCACCGATCCCCGCGCAGAGGGTATACAGTCCTGTCCCTTTCCGCGAAGGAACCGCTGTCATGGGACCTGCTCCCCGCCGGGAAGGGTATCTGCCGCTTCCGCAGGTATGGCGAGTTGCCGCTGCCGGTCGAGCTCCCTGTAATCCAGTTCTGAACCCATCATACTGTGCGGAATCAGGTACACGAACAGCATGACAACGGATGCGCCGGCAACAATCCAACGACGGCCGGGATGGTCCGCCAGCTTCTTCCCGTTCCACACCGCGGCGATGGCAAGCAACCAGGCGATGAAGGCGATCAGAGTTTTGTTGTCCGTCAGATCGGTACCGAAGGGAAAGCCGGTCCAGTATTCGCCGAAGGCGTATTTCTGAACGATCGGACCGAAGATAAGTCCGCCGATGATCAGCAGGCCGGTTGTCACGAAGACGTAGACACGGGGCCGGCCGTGCTTGCGCAACGCTTCGATGCCCGTGCGTGTGGATACGAGCATGGCGAGGAACATGGCAATGACATGCGGGATGAGGACGCCCATCGGAACGGCGCCTTTGAAGCGCGTGACGACGGTTTCATGTTCCGGGATGCGGATCACCGCGGCGTCATGGTCGAGTTCGATGAAATATTCCAGCTTTCCCGCAGGCGGTTGATGCGGCAGCCACGCCGTCAACGTATCGCCGGCCCGTGTGAAAGGCGTGCGCGTCCATGGATCGTTGGTTTTATAGCGGCGATGGATCAGCACGGCGTGCACTCCGCCTTTCGAATCCGTTCGCAGGTGTACCGGCTGATCTCCGGCGCCGCCGTGTGTCCGGGTCAGCGACCAGGCGACATGCACGCCATCGAAGGAGGTCTCTCCGTCGATCGGATACGTCGGACCGGTCGCACGCTGATAGACGGCGGATGCAAGAGTGATGGCCAGCGCGAGGAACCAGAAAAGGAGCGAACGTAGCATGGGTATTTCCCGATCGATGAACAATATTCCAATATGGGATGGAACACTCCTTGCGCGCAATGTTTCGTCGAATTGGAATTCCCTCTCATCCCCGTATTTTATTGCATGGGAACGGTCGGAGGGAAAAACCCGGCACTGATGTCACTACCGATATGCACGAGGTTTCCGATGTTCACACGTACGTTCACTCTCCTTTCCGTCCTGCTGGCGGTGCTGCTGCTCGCCGCCTGCACGCGGACCACACGACAGACGCAGGACACCATCATGACACTCACGGAGCAGAATATCACCGCGGCAATCGATTCCCTCCTGGCGCTGCATGGCGACATGCATGCGGCACGGATCGAGCAGGGTGTGCGCCAGGCTGCCCGCATGTGGCGCAGTGAGGACGGCAGTGCCGATGACTTCCTCGCCCTCTGCAATGCGCAGTTCATCACCGATCCCGATCTGCTCGATGCCACGTTCGAACGCTTCGAGCACAATCTCATGCTGATCAACGGATACATGACCGAGCTTCGACGCGACCTGATGGTGCCGCTGCACCTCGATACAGGTCCGATTCACCCGGTCGATCATCTGTTTGGCGCATTTGCACCGCATGCCCATCTCAGCGAGGATATGTTCCGGACAAAGCTCGCGTTTGTGGTTCTGCTCAATTTTCCCCTGACCACGCTGCAGGAGAGGCTGGAGGAGGGTGGGGACTGGCAGCGCCGCCAGTGGGCGGAGGTGCGGCTTGCCCAGCGTTTCAATACCCGCATCCCCTCGGAGGCGAATCAGCAGGTCGCCGCGGCCTACACGACGGCCGATACGTACATCAGCAGTTACAACATCTGCATGCACAACGTGGTCGATGCGCAGGGCGAACGGCTGTTCCCCGAAGGACTGAAACTCATTTCACACTGGGGATTGCGTGACGAACTGAAGGCACAGTATGCGAAGCAAGATGGGCTTCCACGACAGCGGTTGATCCACAGCATCATGGAGCGCATCATCACACAGGAGATTCCCGGGGAGGTGATCGACAACCCGGCGGTTGACTGGCATATCGCGGAGAACATTGTCGTCCCGTACGGCTCCTCTCCCGCCGGTGTGCAATCCGCGGAGCGTGAGCCAGACACGCGGTATGAAATGTGGCTGAAGGTATTCAACGCCGAGAGGGCCGTGGATCCCTACCATCCCGACAATCCCACCCACATCGACCGCCGCTTCAACGAAGATCGGGAAATCCCCGAAACGGAAGTGGAACAACTGTTCATCAATATCCTCTCATCGCCATTGATCCAGGAAACCGCTGCGCTGATTCGCGAGCGACTCGGACGCAAACTGGAACCGTTTGACATCTGGTACCCCGGCCTGAAAACACGACCCCCACTCACGGAGGATGAGCTGGACAGGATCGTGATGAAAAAGTATCCCTCCGTGAAAGCGTTCGAGCAGGATATTCCCAATATTCTCGTCCGCCTGGGATTTGCCTTCGACAAGGCCCAGTTCCTCGCGGGACGGATCACCGTCGATGCCGCGCGCGGTGCGGGACATGCGATGGGCGCCGGACGCCTGTCCGATAATGCGCACCTGAGAACACGGGTACCGCAGGAGGGTATGAATTACAAGGGATACAACATTGCGATACATGAACTGGGGCATAATGTCGAGCAGGTCATGTCCTTCCAGATGATGGATCACACACTGCTGCGCGGTGTGCCGAATACGGCTTTCACCGAGGGCTTCGCCTTCGTTTTTCAATCCCGCGATCTCGCGCTGTTGGGTCTCGACGTGTCGGATCCGAATGCGGAGGCGTTGAATACGCTTGACGTCCTGTGGTCGACGTATGAAATCGCCGGTGTCGCCTTGACGGACATGCGTGTCTGGCGCTGGCTGTACGAGAATCCCGACGCCACGCCGGAGCAGCTTCGCGAAGCCGTTCTGCGCATCGCGAAGGAGGTATGGAACAGCTATTTCGCGCCGGTGTTCGGTGTGAAGGATGAACCGTTGCTCGCGATCTACTCACACACCATTGACGGCGGGATGTACACGCCGGATTATCCGCTCGGACATATCATCGCGTTCCAGATCGAGCAGTATCTGAAAGACAGGGAACTCGCCGTCGAGATGGAACGCATGTGCACAATCGGCAGCCTCTCGCCCGATCTCTGGATGCGGACGGCGGTCGGTAGTCCGATTTCCACCCAGCCGCTGCTGGACGCTGCGCGGGAAGCGCTGGTCATTCTGAAGCAGTAGAGGTCCGCGCAACAATCCCGTCGCTTTTCTTGTTATAAAAGGAACACGAAAAGCGAAGGAACATGCGGAACAATCAGATCGACATCGTCATTCTCGGCGCCGGGTACGGTGGCATGAGCTGCGTGACACGTCTTTCGCGGAAGTTTCGCCGGCACGAGCACATTCGGATCCATCTCGTCGATAGACATACCTACCATCTCCTCGAGACACGGTTGCACGAACGCGCCGTGCGGGAGTCCGAGGTGACGGTGCCGCTCACGCGTTTCCTCTCCAGAAGGGAAAATGTCACCTTCCATCTCGGTGAAGTGACGCGTATCAACCTGCCGGACCGGTATGTGGAACTGGATTTCGGCCGCACCGGCCGCACCTCGGCCGCACCGCGCCGGGTGCGTTACGACTATCTCGTCATCGCCCTCGGGAGCAAGACGAATTTTTATCAGATTCCCGGACTTGAGGAGTACGCCTTTCAGCTCAAGGAACTGGAGGATTCCGAGCGGCTGCGCGCGCATACCGAACGAATGTTTGCCATGGCCGCGTCGGAGACCAATCGCAACAGACTGAAGGAATTTCTCCGCTTCGTCATCGGCGGGGGTGGTCTGACCGGCGTGGAGCTGGCCGCGGAAATGGTCGAGCGATTCGACGAACTCAGTGGGC
>JAFGKR010000019.1 GCA_016928515.1 Bacteroidota bacterium
AAGACATGGGACGGCGCAGGAACGGGAAGTTTCACGAGCAACATCACCGGTCTTGCCGAGAACACGACCTACTATGTCCGGGCGTACGCGACGAACGGCATCGGTACCGGCTACGGAAACGAGGTATCGTTCAGGGCTCAGGATCTTGGCATGTTCGTGCCGGTTCTGACAACTTCGGCGGTGACCGATATCACGACGACAGCGGCGAGGAGCGGAGGGAATATCATATCCGATGGCGGTTATTCCGTCACCGCACGGGGTGTTTGCTGGAGAAGATCTCCTGGTCCAACTCTGTCGGACAGCGTGACAACGAGCGGCACGGGTATTGGGTCCTTTACATCCGATATAACGAGCCTCACCGCAAGCACAACATATTACGTACGGGCGTATGCGACCAGCATCGCTGGTACGGGATACGGAAATGAGTTGTCGTTCTCGACGCAGAACGACAGCAGCGGAGGTGATACAATCATGATCGGTACGCAGGTATGGATGTTGAAGAATCTGGATGTGGACAAGTATCGCAACGGTGATCCTATACCACAGGTGACGGATCCTGCCCAGTGGTACAGTAAGACTACGGGTGCATGGTGCTACTACAATAATGATTCTACCATGTCTCCGATATACGGAAGGCTGTACAATTGGTACGCGGTCAACGATCCCCGAGGTCTGGCACCTTCCGGCTGGCACATACCTACGGACGATGAATGGAAAACACTCGAGGTGCATCTCGGGATGACGCAAGCTCATGCCGATAGCACAGATTGGCGAGGCACAGATGAAGGCGGGAAACTGAAGGAAACCGGAACCTCGCATTGGCAATCACCTAATACCGGTGCCAGCAACAGCAGCGGCTTCACAGCTCTTCCGGGTGGCTACCGGTCCTGGTTCAACAACGCACCATTCTCCGGCATGGGAAGCAATGGGTACTGGTGGTCGTCCACGGCGGATGGCGCTGCAACCGCATGGAACCGAATCCTGAACTACGGCCTTCAGACTGTTTGGCGCCGCACCTCCATCAAGACCACCGGCTACTCGGTACGTTGCGTGAGGGATTAGCATGAAACCCACCTTCCTCCTCTTCCTTTTGCTGTCAGCCTTCGTGATGCCGCTCGGCGCCCAGCAGACAAAGATCGACAGCCTTCGACGCGTGCTCCGCGAAACAGCCGAATGCGACACGAATCACATTCGTGCGCTCGGGTCTTTATGCGACATCTATCGCGGCCACAATACCGAGCGCAGTTACCACTACGCGAAGCAACGTCTGGAAATCGCAACCAGATGCGGGCTGAAAAAATGGATGGCCAGCTCTCATATGCGCATGGCCGCATATTTTATCGATCGCGGGGAAATCGATAGCTGTCTGCTTCATTGCCGCAGCGCAATGGCCATCAGCAAGGAGATCGGGAATGATGGAACGCTCGCGGATGCACATACATATATGGGCTGGGCGCATGGCATCCGCGGGGCAAGAAACGATGCGCTGAAGCATCTTAACGCCGCGCTCGAACTCTATGAGCGGATGGGCGACAAGCAGGGGACCGCTCAAACGCTCAGCAATATCGGAATACAGTATCACGACCAGGGCATGCTCGACCGTGCGGCGGAGCACTTCGCGCGTGCTCTTCGCATTGCGGAGGAATTGGATGACCGCCACGCCATCGCAAAGTATCTGCTCAATCTCGGCAATACGCAGAAGAACGATGCGAAAGCGCTGCAGTATTACAGTCGTGCGCTTGAACTACAAAGAGAACTGGGTCACAAGAGGGGTTATGCTCATGCACTCATGCTCATCGCAAATATTCATAAAAAAGATAATCATATCGCCTCAAAGGCATATCTGCAAGAAGCGCTGCCTCTCGCCGAGGAACTGCAGGATCCGCAACTTATCAGCTATGCATTACTGAACTTGGGAGATCTGGAGCGGCTATACTGCAGCGCTGATTCGGCAATGATGTTCTATCGGCGCGCATTGGAAATTGCCGGACGAACGCAGGATATCCGTACGGTCTGTATGGCACATACTGGAATAGCCCGCTTGTTTCGCTGTACTCCCTTGCTTCAAGCGGATGCCATGTATCACGCCGAAGAAGCTCTCAGGCTCGCCCGAATGATCAATGATCGCCAGAGCGCGCTCGAATCACTGATGCTTCTTTCCTGGGTACATGAAGTGAATAACGACCTTGCCCGCGCATTGTCTGCACATCAGGCCGCTTATGCGCTGAAGGACAGCATAGACAATGAGACCAACACAAAGCATATCAACGAGCTGACCGCCCGCTACGAAGCCGACAAGCGTGAAAACGAACTGCGCCTGCTGGAGCGCGACAAGGCGCTCAAGGAGTCCGAAATCAGCCGCATCGAAGCAGAGTCCCGGCGTCAGTCCGCCGAACTTGCACGCCGTGCGCTGGAATCTCTTCAACAGTCGCAGCGTCTTTCACTGCTGGCGAGCGAGCGCGAACTCGACCGCCTGGATGCGGAGAAGGCCAAGTCGGAAGCGACCTTGCAGCGTGAGACCGCCCGACGCCAGGCGCGTGAGGCGGATCTTCTCGCCAGGGAGAACCAGCTTCAGGCCAGCATACTGGAGCGCGAGAAGCTTCTGAGGAACTCTATACTCGGTGGCTTGTTGCTCCTCGCTATCGCATCATTTCTTGGATTGAAACGCCTGCGCGGTCTGAAACGCGAAGCTTCACTCAAAGCAGAGGCGGCGGAGTACAAGGCCGGGGCGGCAGAGGCGAAGTCTCTGGCACTCGCGGCGGAGACGGAGCGGCGTGACAAACATGCACAACAGGAATTCTCCAGACGCCTTATCGAGCTGCAGGAAGAAGAGCGAAAGCGCATCTCCAGCGAATTGCACGACAGCTTAAGCCAGGAACTGATAGTCATAAAAAACCGTGCGATACTCGCCATCAAGGCGGACGGAGACGCCGAAACTGCGAAAACACACATGGACGAAGTGGTAAGCTTGGCCGTAACCGCGCTAACGGACGTGAGGCAAATCTCCCGGACGCTGCGACCGTATCAGATCGACCTTGTCGGTCTTTCCGAAACCTTGCGCGGAGCGCTTCGAAATGTGTCGCAGTCTGCACTGCCGCAACTCAGCTTCGAGATAGGTGACATCGACGGCCTTCTGCCGAGGGAGAATGAAGTTACACTTTTCCGTCTGATGCAGGAAAGTGTGAATAACATCGTGAGACACGCGCAGGCAACCGAGGCAAAGGTTATCGCAGTGCGGGAAGATGAATACATACGGCTCACGGTAACAGACAACGGCCGGGGCTTCGATCCATCTGCACCGCCTGTGCCCGGCAAGTCGGGCGGACTCGGACTGCTCAGCATGAAGGAACGCGTGAGCATGCTGAACGGCATCCTGGCGTTGGACAGCGCTCCCGGCCGGGGGACGCGCGTCGATATACGAGTTCCTGTGCGTTGATCTTTGCACCGCCAACTCGTCGGTTTGAATTCGAGAAGGATCAGCGCCAAGATGAAAACCAACGAAATGGACTCGCCGTTTCAATCCTTTCATTGCAGGACCATTTCAATTATGTTTGGGGCATTCCCGGTTCTCGCGTCATAGCCGTCATCCCGCTGGCGGCACAATCGGTACATTCCGGTACCATACCGACAGGATGAACGGGCATTACGAGGCACGTATGTCGAAACCTGCAATACTGACCCTGGTGATCGCCGACGATCATCCTATCGTGCGCAAGGGACTGCGCGATATCGTTGATACGGATCCGTCCTTCGAGATCCGCGCGGAAACCGACAACGGTCTCGATGCCTGGGAGGCGATCAGCAGGTACCGTCCCGACCTCGCCGTGCTCGACGTGTCCATGCCGGGCATGAGCGGTCTCGAAGTCGCAAAAGCAGTTCGTGACGCCGGGCTCGACACTGCAGTGGTCATCCTCACGGTGTACGACGACGAGGAAATCTGTAATAAGGCAATCGAGACTGGCGTGCGCGGTTATATTCTCAAGGACTGCACGACCCAGGACATCCTCCTCTGTCTCCATCGCGTTGCGGAGGGGGATTACTTCATCAGCCCGTCGCTGACGAGCGGCCTTCTGCGCGACAGAAAGGATCAGGATGCAATCACTGAGCAGAGCCTGGGCATCGAACGACTCACACGTGTCGAACACAATGTCCTGCACCTGATCGCACGCAACAAATCCACGAAGGAAATCGCATCGGAGCTGTTCATCAGCCCCCGCACCGTCGACCGGCACCGATACAACATCGCAGGGAAGCTCGACCTGCACGGCAATCTCTCCCTGCTCCGCTTCGCGCTCGAGCACAGGGACCGGTTGTAGGTCATCCGCTGTGCCCATTCTTGGGACGTCCACACTACCCTTCAATCACATTCTCCGCCTCCGTGAACGCTGCACAGAGCATGGGCGTGTTCCCCCCAGGATAGCTCACAGCGTGAAACCACAGTACATACACACGGGCCCGGATTTCTCCGGGCCCGTGCCATATGTGCCGGAATTTCCTCGGACCGGATTACGGCTGGAACACCATCACGCGCGTCTGCCGCGCACCGAGCGCATCGAGCCGCAGATAGTAGCTCCCGGCCGGGAGTTCCCGTGCGTCAAAGCGCGCGCTGTGCGTGCCCGCGGGCATCCAGCTGTCGATGACCGTGCGGACCTCGCGGCCCAGCAGATCGTACACCGCCAGACGAACGCGGCCGTCGAGCGGGATGCTGAAGACAAGGCCGGTCGAAGTGGAGAAGGGATTCGGGTAGTTCTGCTCGAGCATGAAGGACAGCGGCGGCTCCGCCGCGTTTTTCGGTGTCCCCTCGCAGGCCGTGATCTCACCGATGCTCGAGTTGAACGTCTTTCCGCTGTTCTGGATGCTCGTGACGGTGAAACACCAGGAGCCGGATGGGCTCTTCAAGGCTGGCGTTTCCAGCGTCACGCTGCCGGTGGTGCCGGTGGTGCCCGAAAGCGTACCGGAGTTCGGTCCGGTGTACGATACCGTCACCGACGCGCCGGAAACGGCTGCTTGACTTTCGTCGCGCACCTGCACGACGTCACGACCGGCCCACTTGTTGCCTGGCTTGGAGACGCGTGTGACGGCCTGGTCATACACATAGACATAGGCGTTGGCGGAGGTGACCGTGATGGTTATCTCTGCCGTTGCAGTTGCGTTTCCGTCGTCTGTGACCGTAACCACTGCGGTGTACACGCCGGGTGTGGTATACTCATGGGATGGACTCGACAGTGTCTCACCGGTGTCCGTGTAGCCGTCTCCGAAATTCCAGGTGTACATCGTGATCGACCCGTCGGGATCGCTGGCCGTCGCCGTGAAGGAGACGATCAGTGGATCCGTTCCCTGCGTGGGTGAGGCCGACAGCAACACCACAGGCAGACGGTTGTACACGTAGTCGAGTGGGGTCGCGGGGTCGAGCACCCAGGGCTCTTCGCCGTGTATGCCGTCGTCCGCAACGAACCAGATCCGGTTGAGATAATTGCTGACGTACATGACGCGTGACGTCGTGCAGTTTACGCAAATGTCCTTA
This sequence comes from Bacteroidota bacterium, assembly GCA_016928515.1. Taxonomy (GTDB): domain Bacteria; phylum Bacteroidota; class Ignavibacteria; order SZUA-365; family SZUA-365; genus BM516. The sequence goes on from JAFGKR010000019.1 coordinate 5,525, forward strand.
ACGATCCGCGTACCCGTCGGCGTGCCGTCGCTCTGCCAAAGTTCGAATCCCAATGCTCCGTCGTTCGCCACGAAATAGAACAGTGGCCCGTCATCGCCGTTATAGACAGCGAACATTCCGTCAGGATATTCGGGGCGAAAGTACTGATTGGTCCATTCCGGATGCTTTTCCGGTTCCCTCCAGTCCCAAAGGACTTCGCAATCGCCGTTGGGATTGATGATGGCCACACGCGCGAGCGGCGTCTGCGCGGACGGATCGTATTTCCATAGCTGCCGTCCCTCGGGGCCACCATTCGCGGTGAAATACAGCACATTGCCGACCACCGTAAGCCATTGCGGCGATGAAGACCCGGAACCCGCCTGGATATCAGCCACGAGAGTTGTTCCGGCAGTGCTTCCATTGCTCCGCCAGAGCTCCGTGCCGTGTATTCCGTCATCTGCAGTGAAATACATATAGCCGCCCATCGGAACGAGGAA
>JAFGKR010000003.1 GCA_016928515.1 Bacteroidota bacterium
ACCGGCTCGGTGGCGCAGGTAGCAGTCGCACGCACGGTGTCGCGGATGAATGCGTATGCCACGCGGTTGATGATGCCTCCGAAAGGAATGATGCGTGTTTCGGGAACACATCGCTGATCACGCTCGACGGTCAGTTCGAGCACTCCATCGAATTCACGGGCGATCTCGTCAAACGGTGGTTCGAGTGCCACGGTGATCTGTTGCGTCTGACCACGTCCGACGGTCAACGGCCAGCTCACCGGCGCGACGATGCGCAAGGGGGAGGACGCGGGCTGCACCGCTGCGCTGAGCTGCAGCGGGATCTCGCCGGTATTCGTGAAGGTCAGGATGCGACGAAGTTTTTCAGCGTCGGAGGGACGAATAAATCCGTCCGGACACACGGTAATTTCTCCGAAGTCCAGCTCTTCCGGTGCAGTTGTATAGGTGCTGTTGACGATACGCGCCTGTACCGGGAAGGCCGCCTGCACGTCACAGGGTTCGCCGAAAAGCGTCACCTGTCCGCTGTAGCGACCGGGTTGTTCCGCGTTGAAGCGGACCAGCACGTCACGTGTCTGACCAGGCTGCAGGGTGAAGGGGAACTGCTGGGGAGGATCATAAACAAAACCCTCGGGCAGCAGGCTGCCGTCGGTCACCGTGATCGGTGTCGGCCCGGTGTTTTCCACCGTGGCCCGGATCTGCCGGCTGAGACCGCTTTCGCAACTCAGGATTTCGACCTCGTTGGGAGGAACGACAGCGGTGACCTGGAAGAAAGGTTGCACGCCGCGTCCGCGCACGGTGAAGTCCACACTGTCGGCGCAGGCGTCGCTCGTGAAGAAAATGGTTGCTGCATCGATGCCGACCTGCAGGGGATTGTAACGGATCGGGAATTCGCGGAAGGACCCGGGATCGAGCGTCACCTTGAACGGCTTGGCCAGCAACTGGAAGGGAGAGAGCTGCGGGAAGCCGTTGGACATGACGGTTATTTTCCTGTCCCCTGTGTTCTCGACGATGAAGCCGCGGACGGAACTGCCGTTCACGCAGACGTCGCCGAAGTTGGTGCTGTAGCCGTTCTCGCGGACGAGGAAACGGGGGGCGTAGCGCTCGCCGCGAAGCGCGATCGGGAAGGACTCACGGCAGAAGCCGCCAGTGCCCGCGATGATTTCCAGCATCAGCGTGTCGTCGAACGCGCCGCCCGAGCCGGGTTTTGCGATTACATCCACCTCGCGTGAATCATTGGCCGGAATTTCCACGCCCTGCGTGGGGAAGGCGCCCGGACCGAGCCGCAGTTCGTATTTCGCGGCCATGGCCACGGCGTTGAGCGTGACGGGCAAGGGACTGTTGTTCTCCACGGTGATCACGCGCAGCGGACCGTTTTCATTTCCGACACAGGAAATGATTTCTCCGAAATCCAGCACCTGCGGGGTGATGGACACCTGCGGCAGGATACGTTCACCGGAGAGGGTGAAGTAGACAGTGGAGCCACAGGGTTCGCCGAACCACTGCACGCTTCCGCCGAAGGTGCCGCCTTCGCCGAGCGGCGGGGCGAACACGATGTAGGCTTCGAAGGGTTTCGTGGGATCGGGAGGAATGACGATGGGAAGCGTCACCGAGGCATCCCACTCGAACCCGAAGGGAAGTTCAGGGAGGTCCGTAAAGCGGACGGGTTCGCTGCCACCGTTTGTGACCTGCAGCAGCACCTTGGCGCTGGGTTCGCAGTTCGCCAGTATCTGGTTCGCCGGGGAAACCGAAGATGTCAGGATCTGCTGGCTGAACGTGCTGCCGCGCAGGTTGACACTCGCCTCGAGGCCGCAGAGATTCGCGCTGATGGTCAGCGTTTCCTCGAACGTGCCCGATGCAGTGGGATGGAAGCGTACGGGAACGACGCGATCCATACCCGGCTGAACCGGGAAGGTGTTGCTGAAGGCATCGATCTCGAACGGTGGTGCCACGGTGACCGTGATCAGCAGTTCGGTGTCACCGTCGTTGACGATGCGGATGTTTTTCGCCGCGGAATACGCGCCGACGCAGGTCGTATCGTAGATCTGCGGCGGAAGCATGCCGGGTGTGTCCGCTGCTTCAGCGAAGAAGCCCGGATCCCGCCGCTCACCCATCATGTCGATGCTGAAAGTCTCTGCGCAGATGCCGAAATCCGCCTCGATCATCAGGATTTCCGAGATGGTCGCCGATCCCAACCGCGCGGGTTCGATGGTCACGGTGACCGTACTGCCTCCGGGGATTGTCGTCGGAGCATTGACCAGCGTAAATCCGGACGGCACCGTGTAGCGGAGCTCTGCCGTCTGCGTATGGGCGTTTTCGAGCGTGATGTCGCGCTGTGGGAGCGGATCGCTGCCGCAGGCGTTGATGAGGCCGAAATCGAGCTCGAACACATCGGCCGTGACCGTGGGCGCAATCCGCGCCGCCTCGAGTTTGAACAGCAGTTCGAGACCGCAGGCATCCGCGGAGAGAATCACGTTGGAGATGATCGTTCCACGCTGTGTGGGCGTGGGCGCGAATTCCACGTACATCTTGACGCTGTCACGCGCCGGAAGTGTGAGCGGGAAAATGGCAGGATTCTTCAGGACGAACCCCTCACCCAGATCGGGCGGATTGGTGAAGGTCACTGCATTGAGTCCGTCATTGAACAGCGAGATCGTGATCAGATCCGCTGCCTTGTTCTCGCAGCTCAGGATGGAAGGACTGCCATCCACTGTCGCCCGCAGATCCGTGCGTCCGATGCGCAGGATCACCGGAACGACGGTCACGTTCGGATCGGTGAAATCCGACGTGATCTCGATGGTGCCCGCATGCGTTCCCGGACAGGGAATTGCGGAAGTGACGACCTCGACCTCTATCGAGTCGATTCCGCTTCCCGTCGTCTTGGAGAGCCGCAGCCAGGGAACGGTGGCGGCCGCCGTCCATGCGTTGCAATTGGTATTGCCCATGGTAACAAACAGTTTCTGGGCCTCGGGCGGATTCAGGGAAACAACAAATGTATCCAGTGCAGAGACGGTGATCGGGAAGCTTCGCGGTGCGTAGCGCGCAATCACTGTCTTGTTCTTCGTCATGCTGATGTTGATGATGTTGTTCGTCCCGGAAGCATCACCGTCCCAGTGCGAGAAGCGGTAACAGGTATCCGGTGGCGGGAGGTTGAACGCCCCCAGGGTTACTCCCTGTCCGGGAGCGTAGTCGGGCAGGAAGGGCACGCGCACCACCTGTCCCTTGCCCGGCGGATCGATTTCCACGTTCAGCGTGTAGCGCGTTGGTGGAGGATCGCCGTACACTACCTGTACAAAGTAGCGGTTGGTGCCGGGGGGGAGGGCGATCTGTGCAAACGTGCTCATATCCTCGTCCACGATCGTGGGATCGGGATACGACACCAGACGCATGCTGGAAATTCCCGTCGCCAGGGGGAGACTCCATTTCATCCACGTGTTCGCCGCGACAGGATCGCGGCGCACGCGTACTTCGAAGGTCTGTGCGATCGGGGGAGCGGTGAAGATACCGCGAAGATCCTTGAGCACACCGTTGCCCAGGATCGACGGCGACCGGAAGTCGTTGTCGATCAGGCGTGCGTCGAAGGTCCCGGGAAGGGCAGGCGTCAGCTCTACCTCCCCGAGTGCGGGATCGATGCCGTCCGAAGCGGACGAATTGATGCCGATCCGCAGATCGGTACTGTTGCCTACATTGTCGAATACCGTCAGAACTGTGGTGATGTTCTGTGCCGTCGCATCTTGTATTCCGAAGAGCAGCAGGAGCACGACCGCCGGTATCGCAAACAGGGCAGTAGGTCTCGAAGTAACGGATGATGGCATAATCAACCTCTTAACCTGTTGCAATTAAAGAGACTACTGCCATAAACTTAAGTACTTTCTTAGAAAAATGCAGTAAAAATCAAGTTTTCATGAAAATTTTTTTGGGGGGGAGATCACCTCTCCTCAGGGAAGCTGCCACGCGCCCGGAGGACGGATTGAATTCCGACCAACTTTCCGCGCGTTGTATCTTAGGCTGAGTTTTCCGTGCATCACCGTGGGTGTATCGAAGACGAATTCAATCCGTCGTTCGCTTCGTCAATGTCGGTGCAGTCCTGAGTTCGAAGGAGAATTCAATCCGTTTCTCGTAACATCTCAATGGAAATTTCCGTACATTCCTTCATTCACGACACCATTGTATCGGAATGTCCTGAACGAAATACAGCAGTAGAATCAGCGCGGGGAAACGCGATGCTGACGTTGTACCTGGCCTGTCTCGTGTTTGGCGGTATCCTTCTGACCATTTCGCTGTTCGCCGGCGGGGATGCGGATACGGATATGGACCACTCGCTCGATGTCCACGGCGATGTGGATATGGATCATTCCCTTGAGATGCACGCGGACATGGATCATTCCCTCGACGTGCACGCGGATGTGCAGACGGGCACAGGAGATTTCGACGCGAATGCCGGCGAGATGCACGCCGGCGGATCGGACCTCCCCGTCGAGGTGGATGCCGATCATCCCGCTGTGGTGTCGGTGCAGGATGCCGACACGGCGACGCACGGGTCCGCGCTTTCCGCCGCTTTCGAGTTCTTCAGCTTCCGCAACCTGGTGTATATGACCACGTTTTTCGGCATGACCGGCAGCGTGCTCACCTGGCTCGCCATGCCGTTCACACTGACGCTCGGTTCCTCCATCGGCATGGGCTTCTTCGCCGGCATGGTCGGCCACCGCTTCATGAAATATCTCCGCGGTTCGGAGTCGGGGGAATCCCTGCACGTCACCCAGCTCATCGGACACAAGGGCACGGTGACGCTTCCTCCCACGAAAACGAGAAAGGGCAAGGTACGCATCGTTGCCGTCGGGAATGTGATCGAACTGATCGCCTTGCTGCATGAGGACAGCCAGGAGGAGGAACTCCACTTCGGAGATCCCATCTTCATCCTCTCCATTGAAAAGGACGTCGCCGTCGTCGACAAGGCGGATTTCTGACCGCGACGCTTCGCCGCCGGGTTCACCGGACGGCACCGCAGTCGCATCCGCACAGGGTATGAGTCAATTCACTGTTCGTTGATACAAGTACCGGGATCTGTCATGGAAGAATTCATCGTAACGATTTTCGGCATCGCGCTCTTCGCGGTCATCGTCATCATGGTCGCCATAAGCCGCCTGCTTCTCATCTGTCATCCCAACGAAGTCATCGTCCTTTCCGGCCGGAAGCGGCGCATGCCGGACGGCAGCACGGTCGGATACCGCCTCATCCGCGGGGGACGCGCCATGCGCGTGCCGCTGATCGAGAAGGCCGCCCGCATGTCGCTCGAAACCATTCCTCTCGACCTGAGCGTGATGAACGCCTATTCAAAGGGCGGCATCCCGCTGAAGGTGGAGGCCATCGCCAACATCAAGATCGACAGCAGCGAACCAACATTCGGCAACGCCGTGGAGCGTTTCCTGGGGAAATCGCGCGCGGAGGTGCATGAAATCGCCAAGGATACGCTGGAAGGAAACCTGCGCGGCGTGCTGGCCACGCTGACGCCGGAGGAAGTGAACGACGACCGCCTGAAATTCGCCGGCAGCCTCATCGAGGAAGCCGACACGGATCTCAAGGCGCTCGGTCTGCAGCTCGACACGCTGAAGATTCAGAACGTCTCCGACGACGCCGGCTATCTCGACAGCATCGGACGCCGCAAAACGGCAGAGGTGCTTTCGCAGGCACGCAAGGCGGAGGCGGAGAGGAAGTCCGAGGCCGAACAGGCAGAAGCCGACGCCGAGCGTCTCGCGGAAATCGCAAAAGCGAATTCGAAGCGGGATATCGAATCCGCACGCATCGACACCGATCGCACGGTACAGGTGAACAGAGCCAGAGCGCAGCAGGATGTCGAAACCGAGAACAATGCGCTCCGCATCAAGATGGCCGAACTCGAGCGTGAGGCCATCATCAAGGAAAAGGAAGCCGAAGTGGCGGGCGAGAAGGCCCGCGTGGTGTACGAGCAGGAGGTCGAGAAGGAGCGCATCGAACTGCAGAAGAAGCGCCTCACCGCGGACGTGATCGAGCCCGCCCGCGCGAAAAAGGAAGCCATGGAACTGGAAGCCAAGGGCGACGCGGCCAAGATCATCGAGAACGGTCTGGCGAACGTCAACATCCTCAACCAGATGATCGACACGTACAAGCGCGCGGACGGCGAGGGCGAGAAGGTGTTCGTACTCAACATGCTGCCCGACATCATCGAGCAGCTCGTCGGTACCGTGGGCAAGCTGAACATCGACAAGATTTCCGTGGTGGATTCCGGATCCGGCAAGTCCGTCGCCGGACTGATGGGCCAGCTTCCCACGGCAGTGATTTCCCTCAACGAGATCATCGAAAACGCCACCGGTGTCAACATTCTCAGCAACTTCAAGAAGGAAGAACTGCAAAAGGCAACCAAAAAGCTCGAAGACCACGCGTAGGGCGGATGCACGCATTTGCCTGCAGGAGCCAGATGTAGGGCGGATTGACGAATCCGCCCGCAGGAGGCAGAGGCACATCCGGTGGGCACGGCGAAGGGGAGTCGACTCGCAGACCAGAGGGCGTGTTGACATCACCGGAACCATCCCGCCCGATCTCCGGTTACTATTACATAGACAGTCCAACAATACTGATAACAGTATCCTTTTCTCCCGCCTGACAAGTCCGACATTCCCACACGACAGCGGTGCAGCTGCGCGCAGCGGATACACCGACTCTGTTGCGAATGTCAATCACGGATTACCTGTTCGAGCCCTCGCCCTTCAACGCATGTCGGAAGGGTTTCTCTGTTGGTCGCGTTCACAGCGAGGTGAACGGCAGGTCATCCGTTCTCCTGATCTTTTGTTTCATTCACTCACTGCATTGTCTGTCCCATGAATATCACACGTTTTGACGATTACGACGCGCTCGAGAAACATATCGGTACAGACCGATTCATTGATTTTCTCCATTCGCATCTGGATCAGTTCGGCGACCCGAAGCCGGCGATACGGAAATGCGTGGATTTCGCCTTCGGCCTGAACGGCGGACTCGGCGGCTTTGCACTCACGGCGGAGGACGATGGTGAACTCGTCGGTGCCCTGGTCATGAACCGCACGGGTATGGAGGGGTATATCCCCGAAAACATTCTGGTCTATGTGGCGGTGGACGCGAGCAAACGTGGCAAGGGTTACGGGCGCCGCATCTGCGAATACGCCATCGAACAGGCGGATGGAAACGTGAAGCTGCATGTCGAGTACGACAATCCCGCCAAACGCCTGTACGAGCGGATCGGCTTTACAAGCAAGTACGCGGAAATGCGTTACAATAAATAAGCACTGTCATGGCGGAACTTCTCATCCACACCGACCGCATCATCGGCAATATTGAGAAACTCAACACGCTGATGAAGAAGCACGGGGCGGAATGGACGTTGATCTCGAAAGTGCTCAGCGGACATAAGGATACTCTCCACCGTATCCTGGCGCATCCGTCCATCAAGGAAGTGCACAGCGTCGGTGACTCGCGACTGTCGAGTCTGGAGGTGATCAAAAGCCTGCGGCCCGACATCGTCACGATGTACATCAAACCCGTGCCGCAGAACCTCGTGCCGTCCATCGTTCAGCTGGCCGACATCTCCCTGATCAGTTCCATGCGCACTCTGGAATTGATGAACGATGCCGCGGCGCGCAGCGGCGTGACGCATCGCGTCATCGTGATGATCGAACTCGGGGAGCTGCGGGAGGGCATCGTCCGCGAGAACATCGTCGATTTCTACAGCCGGGCCTTCGCCATGGAGAACATCGACGTCATCGGACTCGGTACGAATCTCGGATGCATGTATGGTATCGAGCCGACGTACGACAAGATGATACAACTGTCGTTGTACCGGCAGATTCTCGAGCAGATGTTCGACCGTGCACTCCCGATCATTTCCGGGGGCAGTTCGATCACGCTCCCTCTTCTCGGCAGCAAGCGACTCCCGCCGACGATGAATCACTACCGCATAGGCGAGGCCGTGTTCCTCGGTTCCTCGCCACTGAACAACAAGCGTTTTCGCAATCTCGCCACCGACATCTTCGAGTACAAGGCGAACATCCTCGAACTCGAAGAGAAGGAGACTACACCGGATGGGATCATCAGCGACGCTGCCATCGGTCATGTTGCCGAGACGAACGGAGAAGGCAAGAAAGGAGGCACGCACTGGCGTGCCATCGTGGATTTCGGGCTGCTGGATGTCGATGTGGACGAGGTCGCTCCCAAGGATACGCATGTCCGTTTTGCCGGCACGACTTCCGACCTCACGGTATTTGAACTCGGCGACAACCGGGACGAGAAGGGAAATGCCCGTTATCACGTGGGCGATACCATCCGTTTTATCCCGTCATACATGGGTGCCGCGCGGTTGATGAACTCAAAGTTCATTTATAAAACGGTACGCGGCAGGGTGTACGACCTTCCGCCTGTCTGATCGCGTTCCGGAACGGAGTCGACCAGAGGCGTATCCCGAGTTGATTCGGGACATCCCGTCTTTACGCGGGATCCCGTTTTCGCGTGGGATCCCGTTTTCGCGTGGGATCCCGTTTTCGATTGTTCCGTCTGCCCCTCCTGTGTACATTTCAAGCTGCTGGAGTTTTCATCAATCGAGGATACGCGTGAAGAACATTTTGGCATTTCTGGCCGTCGCGCTTCTGCTGACGGCATGCGGCGGTGAAGAAACGCAGCAACAGGCGCAGGATCAGACGGGTCAGACTCGCGGAACACGTGTCAACATTCCCCTGGCGGAGGATCAGGATGCGGTCGACGACGAGATCCCGCCGGCCGGAAGGATTCCGGCGGAAGAACTCCCGGACCTCTCCGGTCTTCCGGAGGTGGAGCGTGACGTGTTCATGCGAACCATCCAGATTCAGCACCCGTATTACCAGGCACTCGAAAAATGGGCCGATGCGGCGAACGAGATCACCGAAGGGGAAGCGGCCGCGACTGCACTCCGGCGCTACATCTCACTGCAGGATCAGTTCGCCCGGCGGATGCAGACTCTGGATATCGAGTTCTCGGGAAAACTGGATCCAGACTATGCCGGTTCGGCCGAGTTCTCCCGCGTCGTGGATGCATACATGAACGGACCGAAAGTGATGCGACAGACTGAGTATATCATGCAATCCTACATGAGCCTCATCCAGCGCTTCCGTGACGATCCCGCATGCAAGGACGTCTTCGCCGAACTCGATCGCCTCGCCCGCGAATCGCAGGAGTAGGTTTTCTCCTGCTTCGATACCTTCGTTGTTCCCATTCTCTTCGTGGCTTCGAGTCATAGTGTCTTCGTGTTCACAAGAGATCATTGGTCCATCTTTTCCGCGAGGTGAAGCCAGCGATCGGAGAGGGCGGTGATGCTGTCGTCGAGGTCCTGTATGCGGTGGCCGATATCGGCAAGAGCAGCATAATCGGTTGCATCGTCCGTGTGCATCCGTTCGTTCAGGGCGGCTTTCTCCTCTTCCAGGGCTGCGATATCCCGCTCCAGCTGTTCGAATTCCCGTTCCTCCTTCCATGTCAGCTTCTTCGGATTCCGGATGCCCCTCTTCCCTTCATTTCCTTGCCTTCGGTGAGTCTCCGGTCCTCGGCCTCCGACCTCATTTCCCTCATTCCCCTTACTTCCTCTCTTCCCATTGTTTTTTTCATCCGAGGCGGCGGAGATCGCTTCCCGCTCTTTCCGCTCGAGGTATGCGGTGTAATTCCCCGGGTACTGTTTGATATGTCCCTCACCGTCGAACGCGTAGATGTACTCCACGGTACGATCCAGGAACATGCGATCGTGTGAGACTGTGACGAGAAATCCCCGGAAATGCTGGAGATACTCCTCCAGCGCACCCATGGTCTGCAGATCGAAATCATTCGTTGGCTCGTCGAGAAACAGGACGTTCGGATCGTTCATCAGCACAAGGAGCAGAGCGAGGCGGCGGCGTTCGCCCCCCGAAAGGGTTCCAACGAGGGCGGACTGCTTCCTGTTCGGAAAATGAAACTTCCGGAGCATGTCTGATGCGGAGAGATAGCGTTCGCGTCCGACGCCGGTATCGATAAACTCCGCGACTTCCCGCAGTGTGCCGATGACGCTTTTTCCCGGATCGAAATGGGTGTCCTCCTGCCGGAAGAAGCCGATGCGCACCGAGCTGCCGATTTTCACTGATCCGCTGTCGCTTTCTATCTCCCCGGCGAGGATGCGCAGGAGGGTGGATTTTCCGCAGCCGTTCGGTCCGATGATGCCGATGCGGTCGCCCGCCGTGGCGCGATAGGTGAAGTGTTCGAACAGCAGCTTCCCGCCGAGGCTCTTCGAGATGTTGACGGCGTCGATGACTTTGCTCCCGAGAAAACTGTCGCCCACCTCAATCTTGATGCGTTTCTCCTCGACCGGTTTGGGCGCAGCGTCCATGCGCGTGATCCAGTCAATGCGG
>JAFGKR010000020.1 GCA_016928515.1 Bacteroidota bacterium
AAAATATTTTCAGCATCGTCGGAATCACGAGGAGGGTCACGTTTCCGGGACCTGGGGGTAAGACACCACAACACGGAAAATATTCCGAATTCGAACCGCTAGCAAGCGGCTTACCGTTCCTGCTACACGCACCGTTTCCTTTGTCATCTGTGGCGACGGCTTGATGTTTCATGAGAACGGCTCCCGTCGGCTGGGACTTTCCTCGCAGTAGTCATTCATTGGTTACGCGGCAACCATGCACCCGATCACACTATCCTTCACCGTCACAGACGGCACGTCGTACAAGGTCTCTGTCGACGCCGGCGACATCAGGGAAATCCGGGACCGTCGTGACCCGGCGCAGCCGTGGTCGCCGATTGTCGGCTCGACGTTGTACTTCAAGAGCACCGAGACGGCCCTGGTCGTCAATGAGCCGCGCGAGACGGTCGTCGGGATGATCCTACCGCCCGTAGCCACGGGAACCGGCAACGGGTCGTCCCGGAAGTCCACGAAGGACTCGTTACAGGACGACAAGAAGTAGTCCCGACACGACCTCACCGTCAGCCCCGGCGTGGCCCTTGCGTTGCGCCGGGGTTTTTAGTACTCATACTTGACATTGACGTCCGATAAGTGTAATCTCACAAGTACGAAACAAGGGTATACATGGAAAAGACAGTCGAACGCGCACACGAGATGATTCACGACCTTCGTCGTGCCGGTATCAGCGGTCAGAAGATCGCGAAGGGCAGCGGGGTGAATCCCGTCACCATCGGTCAGATCCGCAACGGGAAGTCCGGACGCATCACCGAGAAGATCTTCGATCGTATTTGGGACTTCTGGTCGGAGAACGCCCCGCCGAAGGACGAACGGGAAGCCGCGAGGAAAGAGTTGGAGGGGTATTATCATTCCTCAATCGGAGTGCGTATGGTATGACAGGAAAATCAACTCAAGACATTCAAACCGCATGAAATATGCTGTCACTTCATTTCTCGAGACGAACCTTTATGAAAGAAACTGACCTTGTGAACCGATTATGTATGACGAGCAGATGAACAGAAGAACAATTTCGAAAAGTCATGAACTGCGGAGGATGAAATAATGACTGCATGGAAGTGTATGTTCGTTGCGATTATCCTGTGTACGACGACAACATTTGCACAGGAAGACACAGTGAAAGTGGGAGAGATGTCAGGAACTGATATAACGTTTACATTCGATGAACAAGACATTATTGATGCAGTGGAATACGATTTACATGACGGCACGCAAATCTATCTTGTATATCCTGCATATGTATCCTCGACAAATGCAAGAGTAATCGCCGAAGGTGACACCATTCTTGTGGCGTACGAGTGTTTTATTGACGGTAGCGGTGATGTATACTGTACTACAGTAGCCATAAAAAATTCGTGCAAAGGTGATCCTTGCAACTGTTGCAAATTCCTTGAAGATGGTTCCGGCACCATATATGGCTGCACCTGCGACCTGTTAAAGGACATTAGGTGTCAGGGCTCATGGTGCGACCACGGTCAGGAGGATAATAGTGCTGGATTCGTGGAATATCTAAGTGCACTTTAACGGACCACGGTGATCTATCTGACTGCCGGGAAGCTGGATCTTCAGCCTACCCACACGAAATAACGAGGAACCAGAAAAGTTAAACTCGAGGCATGGAAAAGATTATGGCTCTTCCAATTGGAAATTAACATGGACAGCTCTGTCTATTGAGGGTTTTTCGTCGATTTTCCACGTCTCGCCTTCGCCGTCCCCACGTTTGCTCCAGTCTGTTGAGTGGCATGTTCCACACGGTAGCTTTCTCCTGTCAGTTCGATGATGATCGAATGGTGAACGAGACGGTCAATCGCGGCAGCGGTGGTCATCGCATCCTTGAAGATGCGGTCCCATTGTCTGATGACCAGATTGCTGGTGATCATCAGGCTTCGCCGTTCGTATCTGTCCGCCAGAAACGTGAAAAGCACCTCCATCTCGTCCCTGCCCCGAATCGAACGTTCCTCGTCCGGGAGCAGAATCGAGAAGGGCGCGCTTCCTCGCTTGTTTCCTTCGGAGAGGATTGATATATTACTGTAGGTTGTTAAAGTTTAAACAGCTACAGTAAATCAGCGCCGCCCGCAGGCGGAGGAGGAGCAGACATGGCAAGAACGCGTCAGCAGCGGAATCCCTTCCGGATTCACGGGGTGGCGACAGGCGAAGCGTTCGCCGACCGCACGACCGAGGTTGCACGCATGGAAGCGGCGCTCGGCGACCCGGGGAGCAAATTGATCGTCTATGGGCCAAGACGCATGGGCAAAACCTCCGCGCTGCTGCGCGCGATCGACCGTGTGCGGAAAGCGGGCGGACACGCGTTCTTTGCCGACCTGTCGACTGCCTCATCGGCCGCCGACATGAGCAACCGAATCCTCGCCGCAGCGGGAGCCGTGCTGGGACGATCATTGCGCGATTTCATCACCGACCTGGTCTCTCGGCTGAAACTGTCGATCACGCTCACGGCGGATCCGGCGACAGGGCTGCTGCTGCCGGGACTGGACTTGCAGGCGCGGGAGTGGGACGCCGTCAGGCAGCGGGAAGCGCTCACCGACGTACTCGACGCGCTCGATGCGCTGGCCGGCAAGCGCGGGATCTGCATCGGTGTGGCAATGGACGAGTTCCAGGAAATCACGGAACTCGGCGGCGAGAAGGCGGAATGGCAGCTGCGGGGCGCCGTGCAGCGGCACGAGCATCTCGCCTATGTGCTCGCCGGCTCCCAGACACATCTGATAGATCGCATGACCGACAGCGCCGGTGCATTCTTCAAGCTCGCCGACAAAATGGCGTTCGGCCCGATCGAGACTGCGGTCTTCGCGAGGTGGATCGAGCGACGGATGAAGGCATCTGGCGTGGACGCCGCGGATGAAGGACGGCTGATCGTCACAGCAGGTGGTACACGCACGCGCGACATCATGCAACTCGCACGCGTGTGCTGGGATCGGGGACGCGGGGCGGGGCGGCTCACTCGCCAGCTCGTCGAGACGGCGCTGCGTGAGATCGTCGAGGAAGAAAACGACCTGTTCTTGCGGCAATGGAAGGTGCTCACATCGCTGCAGCAGAATGTGCTGCGCGCCGTTGCAGCGGGTGACGGGGGTCTGACGACGCGCGCCATGCTCCGGCGCTTTTCGCTGGGAAGCAGCGGATCCGCGACCAACGCCGCCGCGGCGCTGGTTGAGAAACAACTGCTGTTCCGCACCGACACGGCGGGCGCGGATGTCCCGACGGGATACCTGTACGATTCTCCCTTCTTCCGCGCCTGGGTGTGGTGGAACACCCTGCCCGATCTCGGGCCCTCCTTTGCCGATGTCGTACGCGAGGGACCGCTTCGGTACAGCGTGGAGACAGCTTGGAATGACGGAGGCAGGAGCACACGCTGAAAGGCGCCAGACGGAATGCCGTGTCTTTTTGTACCTTCCCGGCATCGATCACGAGCCGTATGTCTCACAGCAGTATTGTGATACCCGATGAAGACTCCGCTGGAACGGATACTGATGGAAGCCAACAAGGAAGAGATGACTTCCTTCATGGCAGCCCATCCCGAATATTTTGAAGAGGCCGTCTGGTTGGCCTTATCCGACACGCAGCCGCTTGCGTGGCGGGCGGCATGGCTGCTGTGCGACTGTATGGAGGGAAACGACACACGGATGCGCGGATACCTGGATGCGATCGTCGAAGCGATACCGGAGATGCAGGATGGTCATCAGCGCGAGTTGCTGAAAATTCTGCTCCGAATGGAAGTGGGTGAGGAACATGAGGGGCGCCTGTTCGACGTCTGCGTATCTGTCTGGGAGCAACCCGCAAAGCAGCCCTCGGTCCGGATTACCGCCTTCAGGCACATCCTCGCCATGGCGAAGAAATATCCTGAACTGGCGAACGAAATAAGGGGCCTCACGCAGGACTGGCACCTGGAGTCGCTGTCTCCCGGTGTGAGAAAATCGATCTCCCGGATGCTGCGCGATCCCGCGTTGCGACGGACCTCCCGCTGATTCCGCCTCAACGGCCGCCTGAACGAATTCTTCCTCTCCGGTATGATAATTCCCGCGATAAGAGGGGATATGATGACGCAAATCGCCGAAGCACACCACGGTCGGTAGAGGGTGGCAGGATTCTGTTTCTTCCGAATAATCATTTCTTCACAAACATCCCACCGGTCACCCAAGCGTTGCTCCCTGTCAGGCGGAAGAGGTAAATGCCCGGCTGCAGAGCCGCCGTGGGAACGGTCATCTGCGGATGCGATATGCCACACATTTCGAGCACTCTCCTCCCCAGCGCATCATACACCTGGAGTCGTACGTCCTCGAACGGCGGACCTCCGACGGTGAAGATCGCGTAATCGCCGACGGGATGGGGGTGTACGGTGATAGAAGCCGCAGGAGCAGGAGCGGCGCGAGGGGCGACGGAGACGAGCGCAGTGTCGACCGCTTCGATGATCATGGTGCCCACGTGGAAATCCGTGAGGTAGATGCTGCCGTCAGCACCGACGTCTATCCCGTGCGACCCGAATGCATTGTCCCATCCGCCACTGCCGCTGCTTGTTGCCAACAGGACGGGTACAGCGGGATCGGAAATGTCATACACGAGCAGTCCTTTCTTCTGCTCGGCGATGTAGAGCAAATGGTTCTTCACCTTGACGTCGACGGCGTTGAGCGAAAATACCGGCAGGCTGCCTTCCTGCGTGAAAGCGTCACCGTCGTACGAGTACCAGGCGACGCCGGCGAGCTTGCATGCCACGGCGATACGGCAGCCATCCTTCGAGACACAGTACACCTTTCCCGGAGCCGGCGCATGCGCCGCGAGGCGGAAGGTGTCGGCCTCGATGACGTAAACGCCCACCGACCACTGCGACTCAACCTGCATGCCGACCCAGACGGAATCCTTCTCCACCGTGAACACATTCGGCGCTCCTTCCACGCTGATCGTGTGCAGCAGCGGGAAATCCGGCGTGTCATAGGGATCGTACAGGCGCAGCTCGCCGCCGATGTCGATGCTTGCAAGCGGATTGTAGGTGCTGGACACCACGCGTTTCCCATGTACGGTTTCCGCGACCCCGAGCCCGATTCCCGATCCGGGCGCCTTCCCGGCGAGAAGCGGATTTCCGCCTTCATGCCAGGGCGTCAGGTTGTAGATTTCGTGGTTGCTGAGCCAGACGAGCGTGTCGTCTACAAAGACGAAACTTGCGACGAACTGTGTGAAGATGTTGAGCATTTCCTGGTCGCGGATGTATCCCGAGGAGTAATACAGGTCGTCGAGCAGGTAGGCGGCGAGACCGTAGCCCTCCATCGCCACCCAGAGCGTGTCGCCGCGGATGCGTGAGGAGTTTCCCCAACCCCCGGTCTTGTAGACCTCGCTGGTATCCCAGGGAACGGGATTGTCCAGCTTTCGCCAGATGAAGCCGATCCATTCGGAGGAAATGGCGAGGTAGTCCGTGCCGTCGGCCAGGGAGACGTCGAAATGCCAGAGTCCCGGCCGGATGTGACCGATCACGCGCAGGCTGTCATGCGGCAGACCGGTGGCGTCCAGAACAGGGACGTCCGTCTCCAGATTGTGCAGTCCCGCCATCGTCGCGAGGTACAGCGTGTCGTTGCGCGAGTCCATGTTGATCACGTCGGCCGATGCGATGCCGGGGAGGAAGCCGTTGATCGTATAGCGCGCCAGTGAATCGAGCGAGCTACCGGTGAAGCGCAGCCCCCAGAACTCCCCGCGGGTCGCGAGATTGCTGTATCCGCCGCAGAGGTAGATGATGCTGTCGTTGCGGTCCGCGAACTGCAGATCCTCGAGATGCGCCACCAGGTTGTCGGACCAGCTCGCCAGAGGACTCGACACGTCATGTGCATTGAAAACATCGACTTTGCCCGCGAGGAAGATGCGGCTTCCCACCGCGATCAGGTCCTTGCGCCGCTCGACGCATATGACGGTGCCTTCCGCGAAGGTGCGGATGGGGCGGAATCCCTCGGACCGGGAAAACGTCAGCTCGGTCACCCGGCCGCGGTCGGCAAAGTACAGGGTGTCGCCGTACATGTCGATATCGAAGGCGGCGAGATTTCCCTCCGTCGGGGAATGTCCGAGCACCGGCATATCAGGTTGTGTGATATCGAGCGCCCAGAAGCCGTCGTGGTTCGCGGCCACGAAGAGGATATCGCCGTGGACATACGTTTCGTTGACCAGGCTGTGGAACGCGCGGTGCCCGATCAGCAGCAGCGTATCTTCGAGTGTCGCATCGTACATGCGTATGCTGCCGCCGCATCCGACGAACAGTCTCTGCGAAGTGCTGTCGTAGTTGACATGATACCCAGAACCGCCGGGAGTTTGCCCGATTTTCTCGAGCGTCGTCTGTGCCTCCGCAGAAACGGCAGTCAGCAGCAGCACGAGCACGGCGAGTGATTTCATGGCTTTACCTCAACTCCCGCATCCACCACGCCGAAAATGAGATCAGGGACGGTCCCTGCATAAAGCGCACGGGCCTGCGGGAAAATACTGTCTCAATGGGATTGAGAAATGATCACCGGTAACCTACATGATGCCGGCATATGAGTCAACTGCGCACAGGCCTTGCACCCGCACGCAGTTGATCCCTCTTTCTCGTGACAGCCTGTGCAGCGGCACGCTGTCGAATGATAGCTCAATTGTCGACAGAAGTTCAGTTGTCGTAAATCGTACGTACGGAGAAACCGCACCCTTTCTTCGCGAAATTCCGCAGGATGTGCGCCTCGTCCTTGTGAAGCCACCGGTACCAGGCCTGGGTGGGATCTGCAACGGCCTCCGTTTGCGTCCAGTACACGGTGCAGAGTCCGTAGACATGGTCGCCGTAGAACATGAAGCCCCAAATATTACCGGTGTACCCGATAAATCCTCCGGGAAGGGCGGTGAAGCCACTGCTGTTCGTGGCACCTTCGTTCGGACCGCTCCAGGTGCTGTATCCGACTTCCTTCAGCTTGCCACCCTCATCTATCCCGAAATATCCGATGGCCTGTGACGCTTCGGATGAGGAAGCGCCGAGTGTCACGGCGAGTTCCGTCCACTCCGCGTCTGAGGGGATATGCTGTCCCGCGGGTGCAAGCCCTCTCGAATCGTTGACCGCATGCCAGTTGTAGAGCTTGCCGAAGCGCGCACCCATGTCCGGATCGAAGTTATACCAGCACCAGGCGCCGTAGGTGGCGCTGGCCCAGGTGGCGGTATCGGTGATTTGGGGGATGGGATCGTTGTTCCGATACGTGGTCACATCCAGGTTCGCTCCCGCCCAGGTCTGATTGCCGATGGTGACGGGAGTGGACGGCTGGATGGTGAAAACCACTTCATTGCTGACGACGCCATTCACCGTCACTGTCACTGCACCAGTGGGAGTGAGGGATCCGGAAGGGATTGTCACCTGGATCTTCGTCTTGCTCCACAGAGCATACACCCCCGCCTGGACACCGCAGATCGTGACGTAATTCGTGGCGTACTTGTACCGTGGACCGAAATCCTGTCCTTCGATGATAATCTCCTCCCCGATCTCCGTCCTGCTGCTGGGATTGAGCGAGGGATTCGGCACAAGCGTCACCGAAGTGATGACCGGTCCGCTGGGTGTGGGAGTCGAGGGTTTCTTGTGCATCGCTGCATCGTCCGCCGCGGCAGGATTCATCGCGTCGTCATGCTCGTTGCAGCCGACGACGGCCAGCAGAAGGAACAGCGCTGTGCACATGCGCATGAGAGAGTTCATGAGTACCTCCACCATTGTGAGATTCTGTACCGCGCCTCCGCGGCGCGAATGGAAATGTTGCGACCATAAGGAGCAGAATCCCCCTTCCAGACGCATCGGTAGAGGTACTGATTTTTACAGGATTCCCGCAGAAACCTGCATGCGGATGATCCGGCCCGGCTCCCAGATCTGGAAGCCTGCGGCGAAGGGACTGCGCAGGTAGGAGAGATGCTGACGGTAACTGCGGTTGAACAGGTTCTCGGCGAGGATGTCGATGCGCAGAAATCTGCCTGCCCAGCGCAGACCGAGATCGACGCGCATCCATCCCGGCGTGTCAAATTCAGCGAGGGAGGGATCGATGCGGCGCTGGTCGGCCTGGGCGACGATGCCGGTCTGCAGGACGAGATTCCTCCACGACGGTGTGCGCAGCAGGAGCTGCCCGCGCAGCGGAGGGATCTCGGACAGCGGTGTGTTTCCTTCCATTTGCTCTGCCCAGGTCCAGGCGAAGTCCGCAGTCAGCAGCTTTCGTTCGTAGCGCAGGGTGGCTCCCGCAATCCACGCATCCACGTTGTCGAACGTCTGGTACATGCCCGCGCTTCCGTTGCGCTTCACCGGCTGCACGTAGCCGAACACACCGCTGCAGAACGCTTCCGCCTGCAGTCCCTTCCAGCTCCCGCTGGCGCGCAGCGTCCCGCGAAACGGTTGTGAAAGGGTGGGGTTTCCGATCCATGCGGGTTTCCCGCCCGGTTTCCGCACGGCGATGTACAGCTCTTCCGTCTGCGGCGCTTCCGTCGCGGCCTCCAGCTGCAGCCCGTACCCGCCCTGCAGTCCGGCTCGTCGATGCCATTCGACCTGCCCCGCGGCGACGGCGAACCATCGGCCGTTTTCGGCATCAGCGAACACCTCGCGATACATCGGCAGCACGGCTTCGTCACCGATGCGCTGATGGGTCAGTCCCGCGCGCAGTGCGGCGCTCCACGCTCCATGCTGCAGGCGATAGCTGCCCGCGGCGTAATACTGCTGCGCCTCCGGCAGCATGTGGTTTTCCAGCAGCGGCTCGCCTGCCGCCGGGATGTTCCCCAGGTGGGCGGTGGCGATGGAATCATCGCCGCGGAAGTCGAAGCGATTGTCGGCATCCCAGCGCCGCATCCATGCCTCGAAGTGATCGCCGGTGATGCCGACGGTGAGATTGCGGGCGGCGGTGCGCATGTCCATCAATCCCTGCCGGAACTCGTTGGTCATGAGATGGTCGGTGTACGTTGCGTACAAGCGATACTGTTTCCACTGCAGGTGTCCGTTCCAGACGCGGTTGAATCGCTCGTCCATGAGCAGGTAGGGGAAGAGCACGTTCTCTGTGTAGGAGAAACCGCAGCCGTAGCGCCAGTCGCCGCTGCCGCCGCGCGCCGCTGCTTCCGCAAGCGTCAGAGAGTGCAGTCCGGAATAGCCGTAGCGCTCCGTGAAATCTCGGTCATCTCCGTCCAGGTAAGGATCCCCCGTGACATAGCGCAGGGAGAGCGCATGTCCCCGTCCCTCCGCAATGACTGCGGCATCAGTGCTGCTCACTGCATCGACACTCTGCGCGAGGGAGACGTGGAGACGCAGGGAATCGGATGGGGGACGCCGCCGGAAATGCACGCTGCCGGCAAAGCCGGAGACGGCCGGAAGGGAGGATTTCTCCAGCGTCACCGTGGCAAGGTCGAGGGGATTGACGCGCGTGAGGGGAGAGTCCATGCGATTGGGACAGGCGCTGTGATAGCGTTCGCCGTCGACCGCCACCACGATGTCACCGCGGCGGAAGCCGTCGACGGCGATGTCCTGCGCGAAGTCCGCGCCGCGGCGCACGAGCGAGAAGCCGTGGCGTGTGAGTACGGATCCAAGTGCCTCCTTGCGCACGGGTACATCGACGCGTCCGAACGCAATGCGCGTCGCGGAAATCTCCACGGCACCGAATTCCCAGATGCGGAGGCTGTCAGCCTGCTGAGCGCAAAGCGGTGGCAGGATGCAGAGAGAAAGAGCGGATGCGAGAAGAAAGGTGCGACTGGTCATCATGCCGTCCCTGCGGGTGCGGAGGAATATGACGGATACCATGCCGGTTTCGCCGGTGCATGCGGAAAACTATGAAAAATATATGCAAGACAAAAACATCCGATACATGGGTTCCGATGAGTGATCTGTCTTGCCGGGACGTTTATTCACGCATCCGTCTGTTTGACGGCGCGTGACGTCATCGTATGTTGCCTTCGGTATACGAAAAGGAAGAACATGTGAAATCACGAAAGGACATCATCCGGGAGTACAAGGAGCGCAAGCCGACGGCCGGTGTGTTCATGGTGAAAAACACGGTCAACGGCCGCCTGCTGCTCGGCAGCACGCTCAATATCGACGGACCGCTCAACAAGCATCGCTTTATGCTGCAGATCGGCTCGCATCGAAATGCAGTGATGCAGAAAGACTGGAAGGAGTTCGGCGAGGACGCCTTTGTCTTCGAGATTCTCGAAACCGTCGAACCGTCCGATACCCCCGGATTCGACATCACCGAGGAACTGGCGTTGCTGGAGGAGATCTGGATCGAAAAACTCGATCCTTTCGGGGAGCAGGGCTACAACACCGACAGGAAGATCCGGGAGGCGTGAGACGCATTTCCTTCCTGCCGGGAGTGGATTTCTTCTTCGACCTTTCCATGCCGCCGTGATGATGGGAACACGATACTGTAGGCCGGAAATGAAGGAATGGCAATCGCTGCCGCCGTGAAAGACGGCAGCGACCGAGGACGGAATGGAGGGACAGGTATTTCAGCGCACGACCAGAACCTTGCGCAGGTATTCCGCGCTCCCGGCCGTGATTCGCGCCATGTATAGTCCGGGCGGAAGTGCGGTAGTGGGGATTGTCGCGTTAACACTGCCGCTTGCCACGGCTTCTGCACGCGAGACGACCGCCCCGCGAATATCCCGTAGTTCCACTAAAACGGTCTCACCGGTGGTGGCATCCACGGAAATCCGGACGAAATCCCGCGCGGGATTCGGCGCAATGCGGATGTCATGAGCCAGAGATGCGGGAGTCTGCGCGGTCGTGGTGATGCCGAGGACATAGTCATAGCAGCGCGCATAGTCATCCCGGAATTCCTGGGAATTGAAATACGTGTTGTCCACATGTTCCACGCCGGGCTTGACGATGTACAACAGCGCTCCACCGCGGTTGGGGATCTCCTTCATCAGCTGGTCGACGGGCGTGTAATTGAAGTCCTGATCTCCGAGGATGGTGGCCATGCGGATGCGTCCGATATTGTCCCACATCGTCTGCGTCATCTGACCCGTCCCGATCGCGGGCGCAAAGCCGATGATGCCGTTGAAGAGCAGGGGATTCTGCAGTCCCACCTGGAAGGAAAGCTGCCCGCCCCAGGAGAAGCCGGTGATGATGCGCTTCGTCGTATCGACGCTGTAGAGCTGATGCACCCGGTTGTAGGAGACGCCGATCAGGGCGTTGAGCTGTTCGTTGGTCTGCAGGTTGTTCGCATCGGGCGCGACGACGATGGCCTTGATCCTCTGTGCGATGGTGACGTACATCACATCCCGCATGGCCGATCCCGCCATCCCCGCGCCGTGCCAGGCGAAGAACAGCGGGTACGTCTTCGTCGAGTCGTAATCCTCTGGAATGTAATAGTTGATGACACTCGTCACGCCGCCGTTATCGAAGGATTCAGCAAAGCGTCCGGTGTTTGGTTGCGCCGCCGCAGCTGCCGTAAGGAAGGTCACGACCACAACGAGACAGACGGAACGAAGGAGCAAGTTCATGGTGGGACTCCGGTCTATGAGGATGGAAAACAGTGTTGCTCAGGGAACCGCAGGTTTCGGGAGGAAGGCACCTGGGAGTGGCAGAAAATTATCACACCAGCGACTCGGATACAACACCGGCGAGCAGGAAATACTCGAGACGGTCGAGCGGTCGCAGTCGCGCGGTCCACAGGCGCATGACGATCATGAGCAGAGCAAATGGTTGAACCAGGAGAAAGAGATTGACCAGATCGAGAAAGTGGTACGGGGAGAGAGCCGTATAACTCTGTGTTCGTTCCGTCACTGACAGAAAGGGGATGAGATGCGTACCACCTTGACCTGGTACACGCTGTTCATACCATCGCCGAGAAGATGCGCGGTTATGCGGAAATGGAACAGGAGAACGATGATCATCCCAGCGAGCAGAACGAGCGTTACCCATGACGGCAGGTCCCTGGAGAGATCGTTGCGTGGGAAATACGCGATGGCGATGATCAGAAGACCCGCCGCAACAGGGATGATTACCGCGGTTCCGTCCAGAAAGGAGAGCATGTCGACGCCCCAGAGTGCATACTGCATGTCGAACAGAAGGCCGAGGAAATGCAGTCCGAGATACATGAGAACGATGACATGGATGAATGTGGGGAGCGATGCCCGCACTTGATCATCTGGGTCGGTGCTGCCGTCACGGGAATTCCTCCGTCCCGACGTGGATACGTGCGTCTTTCGTTTTCCAGACTTCTTCATGCGCAGCACCCCGAATGTGACAATGTCAGGCGTACGATACTAATCTCAGGATTTCTGTTCAGTCCTCCAACCTGCTGGCATGCTGGGCGCCGTCAATCGTTGTACCCGCCGACTCGCCGATACACAAGTCGCATCGTGCATGGGATTGCCATTCGTGAGCGTGAAGTGTAGCTTGTTCCCATCTGCATGTCCGCTCACTCGTATCAGACCGTCATGCGACCATCTTCACTCTCCCATCTTCACCGCTGTGCGTCACAACCGTCATCGCATGAACGCACGATGCAGCATTCCGAATTCCCGACTTCACAGCGCACGGCCCGCCTGTCCGCCTGTCCGCTGTTCCTCTTCCCCCTCCTCCTGGCCACCGCACTTACGGCATGCAGCACCTCCCGTATCGAAGTGCAGACGCAGACCGATCATACCTTCGTGGATGTGACCTACGACAGCACCCTTTTCGCCATGCAGGTGCGCAAGGATACCATCGACCACAACGACAACAACGTGCTGTTCTGGGGAGTGAATCCTATTTTCGCACCCAGGCACGATCCTGCACGGCAGAGTCTGTATTTCAGCCTCGAAAGCAATTACCGTGATGAGCGCAACCGGCAGTACATGGAGTGGAATTTCGACAGCCGCGGAACAGCAGGACAGAAGCATCGTCTCATTCACGGCATGATTCCGAAGGACAATAGTTCCGGGCAACTGCTGGAACTGCGCTGGGACCGCTACCTCCTCAAAAAGGCGTACGGCGATACGGAGCTCGTCTCCATCGAGGATGACGGCATGACGGTCAACACGCCGATCATCCGCGGGTCGCGGCAGATCGAGATCATCGGCAATGCCGTGATGCTGCGCTGGGACGATGCGAACATTTTCACCGTCGCAGTCCCGAAACCGGGGAGCAGCGGTTTCGATGCGAAGAAGCCACTGTCCATAGACTTTCAGGGGAAGAACTCCAACCAGACCATCACACTGTACATCTTCAGCGGCGAGGATGCGCAGTCCGTCTCCTGGCCGGGAGGGCACGGCGGAGCGGACCTGTTCTGGAAGGACGGTTCGGCTGTCCTGGAGGTACCTGCGAACTCCGTCGCTGAGTTTACCATTTCCCGCATCCGGAAATCAGCGGCCGAGGAGGTATATCTCGCCTCCCTGAAGGGTATCTACAGGAAGCCGTAGCTTGTCATGCGGAAGGCCCCGCCACGCTGCGTTTGCATCTTCATCCAGCGGCACGTAGTATTGCCCACAGGAGGTCCCAGTGAAAATTGTCAGCATCATAAGTCTCCTGTTCATTGCATTGACATCCGCATCCGCGCAGCACATTCTCGTCGATCACAACTCCGTCGCGCTGTTCGACCATATTCCCCCGCAGTACGCCGCGGCGGCGGCGCAGCTGCGTATGCTGTTCATGGACCGCTCGGTGGGCGCCAACATCAACGACGCGCTCAGCTGTCTCTCCCAACTGCACAACGCGGCTCCGAATTCCTGCAAACGGTATGCGCATCGCGATTCCGCGTACGCGGTGGATCCGGTGGAGGTGCACTGGGAGGGCACCTGGGACCGCAGCAACTGGCGCTACGAATTCTGGCCGGACGGCTGCAGCGAGAATGCCGACTGCTTCATCGGCGCCGTCGAGCCGCGCATTGATTCCTTCGATGTGGTGGGATTTCAGTTCAGCTATCTCGCCGTCACGCCCGGATCGAAGATCGCGGATCCGTCGGAGGGATTCTTCGGAGCAGGGACGAGTCATGGAACGGCCGCCGGCTATGCGGCCTTCGCGTCACGGCATCCGGAGAAAACCGTCATCTGGTGGACGACCTCTCTTGCGCGGGGCATTGGAACGATCGAGTCGCAGGAATTCAATGAGGCCATGCGCGATTACGAACTGGCGAACAGTGTCGTTCTGTTCGACGTGGCGGATATTCTCTCACATGCACCGGATGGCAATCCGTGCTATGACAACCGCGATGGTGTGCAGTATCTCGATGAGGATCTACCGGACGATGGACTGGACATCCCCGCGATCTGTCCGCAGTACACCACCGAAACCAACGGCGGTCATCTCGGTTCCATTTCCGCCGGCGGTATCCGCACGGCGAAGGCCTTCTGGGTCCTCATGGCGTGCATCGCGGGATGGGACGGTGACACGTCAGGGACAAGTGCCGCCGGGGACCTGACCCCGCTGCCGGATCGTCCGGTGCTGACCATTGCTCCTCATCCCGTCTCCGAGGTGTTTACTGTGTCGTTTCATCTCGAACGTCCCGCCCGGATCACGCTGGAGTTGTACGATATGCTCGGCATTCAGCGCACGGTGATTCTGGATGCCGAATGCGCGGCAGGATGGAGGGATCTGCAACTTCGCCGGCCGGCTGAACTTCGCAGTGGAATGTATTTCCTGCGTCTCCGCACGGTGCACGCGACAGTGGTGCGTCCCCTGCTGTTTCGCTAGGAACGTCCACGTACGATCTCTTCCCCTCTTCTCCTCTTCCCCTCTTCTCCTGCATCTCAGTGCAGCACGAGAAAACGCGCACGCACAGGCGTTGTCATGGAGTCCACACCGAAACCCGCGTGATGCGTCACCCAGATCACGGAGGGATGGTCACGCACGATGTTCGCGTCGATCAGCGAGCCGTCGGGACAGAATCCGCAGCGCGCGGTGGAGAATTCCTCGGTGAGAATACGGCGTTCGATGACCTGCGCGGCGAGTTCCGACTGCAGAAAGGGAAGGGCGTTCATTACGAGCAGAAACGACAGGAGGCATGCGATACCTCATACCGGTGAATCAGACGGGAATATCGTATGTCTGCCGGTCAATGGCAAGGCGCAGCGGGAGGACGGCACATGGGAGACGATTGGAATGAAAAAAGAAGAACGGAGGCCTTTTCGGAAAGCCTCCGTTCTCGAACAGGTGACAGGATGCGGAATTACCGTGTGATCACGAGCATTTTCGAGAGCACCTGGCTGCCTGCGGTCAGGCGGTAAATGTACGAGCCCGGTGTGAGGGGTGTCCCGTTGTTGCTGAGGCCGTCCCACGCAACGGTGTGCGCACCCGCGCTGCGGCTGCCGTCAACCACACTCGCAACGAGCTGACCGAGCGTGTTGAACACTTGCAGACGAACCGCCGCCGCTTCCGGCAGCGTGTATTGGAAGGACGTTCCGGTTACGACGGGATTCGGTGCATTCTGCGCGAGGTCGAGCGCGAAGCCGGCAATACCGTCATTCGCTTTCGGTGCGCTGTTGTCGATGATGCGGAGCACGTCATAGCCCTTGAACGGTGTGTTGTCTTTGAGCATGCCGCTGAGCGTGACGACGTAGCAATCGCCGTTCTGCACGGAACCCAGTGCCGCGACGACATCCTGCGTCTTGAATTTGAAAGTCAGATCGCTGTAGGTGTCGGCACCGCCGAGATTGCAGTCGTAGCAATCCGCGGGGAAGCCCATGTACGGTGTGGAGACATCCCCCATGGAGGGAGCACCGAAAGGTGATACTCCTTCAAGCGTCACCGTGGATGCTTCTATCTCAGCGACGTCGAACCAGCTGGTTCCCAGCACGGATACAGGGATCACGCCATTGTTGTTGATGTTGACCGAATTCGGGCAGGAGCCGGCTTTCACATCGACGAATGCGTTCAGTGCGGACTTGACCGACACCACCTGGACGCCCCAGGTAAGACAATCACCGACACCGTTCACGATTCCGGCGATCACCGAAGCATCCGCGGGAGTGTTGACGCCGTCGGGGAAGAAGCTGCTGACGTCCAGCGTATGGGTATCCCACAGACGGCCGTCGGCGTTATCGAATGCATCAACAGTCTTGATGCCCGTTCCCGGACCACTGGTCGCTGTGGCATTGAACGCCGTACCGTCACCGGCGAACCTTGCCTGACCATCAGCGACAATGAACGTCGTCTGAGCGGTCTGGTCAGCGGGATTGCCGGCGGACCATCCGGTATAGGAGCCGAAATTGTCCGTCACGGTAAGAAACGAGAAGGTCTGTGCTCCCACGGAGATGGCGATGTCGTTGTAATCCCATGCAGGGTGATCGAACACCGCGACGATTGTTGCACCTTCAGCGAGCGGGAAGCCGGGATTTCCACTCGGTACGTTCGCCACTGCATTGGCGCCGTTGATCGCAATGCCGGTCACGTCGGCGTAGTAGAAATTGATGCCGCTACCGCCCCAGCACGGACTGCCCGACGTGCCGATCTTCGTGCCGTTCACAGTCGTTCCATTGAGGTCGGCGGTGGTTGCCGGTGGCGTAACATCCCAGATGATCGCCCAGAACATCCAGGCCTTGCTGATCGTAGCGCCCGCAGGTACGCTGAGGGTGATGGAACCGGAACCGACATCGCGCAGGCCGACGCCGGCGGCGATATAATCACCGGGGACGGTCGCGCTGTATAGCAAGTCGAAATCCTCCTGGGGACCGATGGTCGCCTGGGTGCTGAAGCCCGAGCGGCCCCCCTGCTGCGCATGGGAAGCCACTGCCAGGGTCAAAGCGAAGAGCAGCGCAAGGCTGCCGGCGGAGAAAATCCGAGCACGTTGATTCATGAAAACTCCTGTATGTAAAGGATTGGAAAGTTGTGAAGAAATCCGCCTCGAGTCTGGATGAGACGGGGCGGCGTCGGGGTGAAACGGGTGGTCGCAAAAACAGACGATCCTGAGATCGCTGGTCGAGAATGGTTGCCGGACAATGGTCCGGTTCGCTCTCGGGTCAACGCGTGATGACGGTCCGATGTGCGGCCGTTATCGGGATGCGCAGAATCACTGTGCGCAGGAAACAGAATGGGTAATGACTCTCAGCGCAAATATGACATATTGTATCCTAATTGTCAAGGGACTCCGTGCGATATTTTTTCCGAACGATTTCTGTCCGGTTGGATCAGCCGTGCCACTTGACCTTGAAACGTGGGTTCCGTAACATGCCGTGTCTTTGGTCGTTCCTCAGCCTATACATCATGAGCTGGTCCATCTTTTTCTCCGGCGTACTTATCGGATTATCGCTGCTGAGCGCTGCGTTCAGCCTGATTCTCTCTGCCCGGAATATCGAGCGGCGCATCAATCTTTCGTACGCAGCCGTTGCCGTGCTTCTGAGTGTGGCGATGGCGTTCGACCTGTTCGCCGTCACATCCTCTTCCGTGGATGCGATACTGCTCTATGATCGCTTCGCGACAAGTTTTTTTCTTTGCGGTGCCATCGCATCCGTCTTCATGATCGCGGCGCTGACAGGATTCCAATCCCGTCCGGTGCTTCTCGGACTGACCGCCGGGTTGCTTGTCCTTCTCGTGGTCAACTGGATTCTCCCCGTGGGTCTGGTCCACGGAACACTGTCCGATTCCGACCCGCAGATATTGATGGATGGAGGAATGTTCTCGCGATTCGCTTCTGAAACGGGGTACGGGAGCGTCATCCCCGTCGTGAGCATCAGTGTGTTGCTGGCGTTTGGCATCCGGGCTGCGCTCCATCAACGGAAGTCAGGGAATCGTGCTGACGCCCGGCTTCTTCTGCTGCTTATCACCATCGGGATTGTCGGGATACTCGTCGAGTTCGTTCTGCTCATCGGCAGCGGAATCGCAACCGATGTCATTCCCGCCGTCGGATGCCTGGGATGTATCGTGCTCGTCACTCGCCGCAATCTCGCCGCTCTGTCGGGCGCATCTCCCTCTGTCCATGAACGAGCGCATCGGCGTCACCAACCGGTCGCGGCCGGTCCCGCCGTTTCCGAAGTGCACCGCAGTATCGGGATCCAAAGCGACCGTGTCGAGCAGCGTCGGGCCGAGGAGCAGAATCTGCTCCTTGCGCGGACGCTGAAATCTGTCCGCGATTGCATATCCATTACCGACAGCGATGATCGCATTATTTTCGTCAATGACGCCTTTCTCAACACCTATGGGTATCATGAGGGAGACATCCTCGGGAAACACGTCTCGGTGTTGCGCTCACCCAATGCGCCACCGGAAGAAACGCAGGGTATCTTTCCGTCCACCCGTGAGGGCGGTTGGCACGGAGAAGTCCTCAACCGCCGCAAGGATGGGTCGGAATTCCCCGTCGAGTTATGGACATCGGTCGTACGTGACGGCACTGGTGAACCCATGGCCTATGTCGGTGTCGCCCGTGATATCTCCGAGCGCAAGTTTGCGGAGAAAGCCATCATCGCCGAGAAGGAACGCGCGGAGCGATCCGAGAGGCTCAAGGATGCATTCATCGCCAACATTTCGCATGAGGTGCGTACGCCACTGAACATCATTCTCGGGTATACCGGTCTGATCGGCGAAATGCTGAAGACCCGGTCGACCGAGGAAGAGCAGGGATATTTTGACAGTGTGCAGCGCGGAGCGCAGCGGTTGCAGCGCACAGTCGACATGATTCTGAGCATTTCCCGCCTGCAGGTCGGCGATATATTGATCGAAGCGAAAGCACTCGAACTCCCCGGGTTGCTCGCGCATACGCTGGAAGACTATCGCACGGCGGCCCGACAAAAAGGTCTCACCCTGTCCTTCGTCAACGACGCACCGGAGGCGATCGTAACGGCAGATGAATACTGTATACTGCAGACGGTGCAGAACCTCCTCGACAATGCGATCAAGTATACCGAACGTGGCCGGGTGACACTGCGGCTCTGGCAGGACGCGGAAGCACGGATCTGCATCAGTATAGCAGATACCGGCATCGGGATATCCGAAGACTATTTGCCGCTTATTTTTGAACCGTATACGCAGGAGGAAATTGGCTATTCCCGGTCATATGATGGCATCGGTCTCGGTCTCTCCCTCGTCAAGCGTTATGTCGAACTCATCGGTGCCGCCCTGCATATCGAAAGCGCGAAAAACCGCGGCACGACTGTTACCATCGAATTTCCCCGGCCAGGGATGGCGACATCGCCACATTCCAGCGTCGTGCACGATCCTGCGAAGGAGACGGAGAGGCGGGACGCCGCAGAAAATACACCGCAGGCAGAGCTGCCTACCGTGCTGCTTGTCGAGGACGAGGTTTTGACGGTCGAGTACATGATCATGCTTCTCCGCCGGCACGCGCATGTCATTTCCGCCGTTTCGGGTAAGGAAGCGTGGGACATCCTCGAAACCGTGAAGGTTGATCTCATCCTGATGGATATTTCCCTCAGCGGTGATATGAGTGGATTGGAATTGACGAGGAAAATCCGGCGTACCCCGTCACTCGCTGCGATGCCTGTCGTGGCGGTCACGGCACATGCGTTCGCACATGACCGCACGCGCTGCCTCGAAGCGGGCTGTGACGCCTATCTGCTCAAACCCGTCGAACAACGGACGCTGCTGGAAACCATGCAACACTTGCTCGAAGACGGTAACCGCACGGATGAGTATGAAGCCAGGGGCCGGCTGTCCTGATCCGTTCGAACGAACGGCGGTTGTTCAATACGGTCCGCTGCCCTTTCGCTCACGGTCATCGTACGAACAATCTCCGTCTTCTACATGCCCCTTGTACTGCAGCTCGAGGGTGTCACGGTAATGCTCCTCGAGCGAACGACAGATCTGCGGCCGCGTGAGCCAGCACCCATCGGTGTCAAGGCAGTACTGTTTGTCGAGTGGGATTTCCCGATCCTGATACAAACCGAAAATCTCTACATCATCCGGAGAGATGTCGTTTGTATCCAGGTACTCGATCAGACCGCAGATTGTGTCGGCAAAGTAGTCGTTGTGCAGTTCCGTATCACCTTCAATTGCGGGAACGCGCGCAACATAGGTGTATGGAAGGGAAGCGTCATACCGGGATGTCGGACCGAACAATGTGCTTTTGAGACTCATGATGCATCCGTCATATCAGTGGATACGGAAATATACGTGCTCGCGGTCTGAATGGCGAATCACCAGTGCGCGAATCCTGGCGGTGCGGTCGGATGTCGCATCCCACTGCGGAATTTGCTATCGTTCGACAATTCCTGTCATGGGCTCCACAGCGAGGAGGATGGAATCCATCGTACGGTACGGAAAGTCCATGACGAGACGCATGGAGTCCGGAGTGAAACGGATGATCCAGTAAAACAGACGGAAAGACGTGATAT
Organism: Bacteroidota bacterium; assembly: GCA_016928515.1. Taxonomy (GTDB): domain Bacteria; phylum Bacteroidota; class Ignavibacteria; order SZUA-365; family SZUA-365; genus BM516. Next base: position 20,257 of record JAFGKR010000020.1, read on the forward strand.
GACACTGGAAATGGGAATCGTTCTCGGCTTGATCATGCTTGCGATCGCGCTTTTTGCGACGGAGCGTGTAGGCGTTGATCTGACCGCCGTGATCATCATGGCGGCATTGCTTGCGACGGGAATCCTGTCGCCGGCAGAGGGATTGTCCGGTTTCAGTAATCCCGCCACGGTTACGGTCGCTGCCATGTTCGTCATCAGTGCCGCGTTACGAGCAACCGGCGCGGTGAACGGCATCGCTCTTTTCTCGACCCGGATATTTCGGAAGAGTTACTGGACCGGACTGATCCTGACGATGCTGCTGATCGGTGTCGCCTCCGCTTTCATCAATAACACTCCGGTGGTCGCCGTCTTTATTCCCGTGCTGCTGGGCGTCTCGCGGGATACCGGAATCTCCTCATCCCGCCTTCTGATGCCGATCTCGTTCGCTTCCATGTTCGGAGGTCTGATCACTCTGGTGGGAACATCGACCAACATCCTGGTCAGCTCCATTGCGGTGGATCATGGCATGCCTCCATTCGGCATGTTCGAGTTCTCCGCTCTCGGCGTATGCTTTCTGGTTGTCGGTATGCTGTACATGATTCTCGCAGGTGTGCATTGGATTCCCAAGCGCACGGTCGAGAAAAACCTGACGAAACAGTACGACATGGCGGACTATCTCACGGATGTCGTTCTTCACCCCGTTGCCGATTCGGTAGGAAAGAAAATCGCGGAATCCCGACTGGTGAAGGATCTCGATGTCGATGTGCTGGAGGTGATTCGTGAAGGATCCCGGATCCATACGAATCTGGGAGAAGTCGTCCTGCAGGCCGGCGATATTCTGCGTTTACGCGTTGACGTCCGGCAGATCCAGGAATTGAAGAATACAGTCGGCTGTTCGCTGAAAGACGATCGGGCTTTGGAGGATGAGGATTTCGATGCCGACGAGCTGGCGCTGATGGAGGTCATCATCGCGCCGAACTCGACGCTCGTCGGTACCAGTCTTCGAAATTCCGGTTTTCGCAACACGTTCCGCGCAACGACACTGGCAATCCGGCATCGCGGGGAATTGCTGCATGAAGGATTCCGTGATACCCGTCTCCGCGCCGGTGACGCCATCCTGATCGAGGTCGCACGCCCGGAAATCGATCGCATCATTTCAGATCCCCGTTTTGTTGTCGCATCGGAAGTCGAGCTTCCGCACAAGCGCACCGAGCGACTCGTTCCCGCTTTGCTGATCACGGGGGCTGTCATCGCCGCAGCGACATTCGAGCTTCTTCCGATCGTCACGGCAGCAGTGCTCGGGGCGATTTTGCTTGTCGCTACACGCTGCCTCACACTCGAGGAAGTCTATCACGCGGTAGAATGGAAAGTCGTTTTTCTGCTGGGCGGTATCATTTCCCTCGGGGTCGCGATGGAGAAGACAGGGCTTGCGGAAGTGATCTCCACGGGGATGATAGACATTGTCGGGGAGTATGGTCCATTGGTGCTGCTCGGTGCCCTGTACCTCCTGACCACTCTGCTGACGGGCATCATGTCGAATAACGCAACGGCAATTCTCATCGCTCCGATCGCGATTTCCGCCGCGGAGGCCCTGGGAATCAGTGCCCGGCCGTTGCTTGTCGCGGTCACGTTCGCCGCGTCCGCCAGCTTTATGACGCCCGTCGGCTATCAGACCAACACCATGATTTACGGTGTGGGGCAGTATCGCTTCTCGGATTTCCTCAAGGTGGGTACACCGCTGACCCTGCTGTTCTGGATACTGGGGATCCTGCTGATCCCGATATTTTTCCCGTTCTGATGAGGCGCATTATGGAACACATCGAATCCTTCCTCGACGAAATCATCCGTTTCCTTCGCATCCCTCTTTTCTCCATCGGCGAGACGCGGGTGACGCTCTGGACGATCGTCTATCTCATCGTCCTGACCTTTCTGCTGTTCTATCTGACCTCGAAACTCAATAGACTGCTCATCTACAAGGTCATGGCGAAAAGCAGAATCGAACTGGGGAAACGCATCGCCGTTGGATCGTTCATTCGCTATGTCGTGCTGACCATCGGATTTGTTATCATTCTCCAGACCGCCGGCATTGACCTGAGCACACTCACGATTCTGCTCGGTGCTCTCGGCGTCGGTATCGGGTTCGGTCTGCAAACGATAACGAACAATTTCGTCAGTGGACTCATCATCTTTCTGGAGCGTCCAATCAAGGTTGGGGACCGCATCGAAGTCGGTGACATCGCCGGAAACGTGATGAGTGTTTCCATGCGCGCCACTGAAATCCTCACCAACGACAATATTTCCATTATCGTCCCGAACTCGGAATTCATCTCTGCCACCGTCATCAACTGGAGTCATTCCGACCGCAGCGTCCGCTTCAATATCCCGATCGCGGTTTCATACAAGTGCGAGCCGGAGTTCGTGCGCAAGGCTCTGCTGGAAGTCGCGGCGAAGGAAAGCGGTGTCCTGGAGCAGCCCGGTCCCGATGTGCTCATCAGGGAATTCGCGGACAGCGGTATTGTA
>JAFGKR010000158.1 GCA_016928515.1 Bacteroidota bacterium
CTCCAACTGGGAATTTTCGGTATTACGCTTTTTTCCGTCAATCCTCCGGCATGGATTATGCAACCGCTTCCGTTCTGGATGCTGACAACACTTGACGTGATCGCACTGCTGTGGAGTGTGCTCATCCTCCCGCTCTCCCTGCATCCCTATGGCATGAGATGGGGGCAAGCGTCGCTGGCGTTCCTCCCCCTGTGGCTCGTTCTTCTCGTGGCGGGAATGACGTTGGCGCAGGTACTTCCGTTTCTCCTGAATTGAACCTCCCGTCCTGTAAGTGAAAGAATTGCCATGACCTACGAAGATTTGCTCGAAGCTCTGCAGAACGGATTGATTGTTTCCTGTCACGCGGACGAGCTCGATGAGGAAGCACAGTTCAGTGCGTTCCTGTATTTCGTGCACTCGGCGATACGGGGAGGTGCTGCAGGGTTGCGTATCGAGGGCCCCGAACGCATCCGCCTCGTCCGGCCACTCACCCGTATCCCAATCATCGGTTTTGTCCACGGGAATTACGAGGACGGCTCGACGCTTATCACACCCGCTCTTGACGATATCGCCCGTTTGGTGGATGCGGGAGCCGACATTGTCGCAATCGATGCCACCAAGCGGAAGCGACCGGGAGACACCGACGGCTTCCTCTTTTTCGAACAGGCCCGGAAACGCTTCACGAGCCCTCTGTGGGCGGATATCTCCAACTTTCGCGAAGGTGTGCGTGCTGCGGAAATGGGAGCGGACGTGATCGCGACGACGCTCGCGGGATATACACCCAGCACCAGCACCTCCGATTACCGCACGCCCGACTATGCCCTGATCCGCGAACTCTCCGTATCGCTGACGCATCCCGTTATCGCAGAGGGACGGATCTGGGCCCCGGCGGATGCATCGCACTGCCTTACGCTCGGAGCGCACGCCGTTGTCGTCGGATCCGCAATTACTCGGCCGCAGATCATCACACAGATGTTCGTCGACGAAATGCGGCAGGCCTGATGCTCATGCATTTCGCATATTTTCAGCGAGAATATCCCTTGAGTTTCGCGCGAGGGAGGCGTATTTTAGTGATGATGTGAGTGCTGTGAGCCAAGTACATCGCTTGCCATCACGTTCCGAGCGAGTCTGAGCTGCCAGTGACTGCGCAGCGGGAATTCAACTCGACTTTATCCGTGGACACTTCGAACCCTTACTACTCTATCATGGAGGCATATCAACATGCAGCATGTTCTTGGAACCTTCTTACTCCTGCTCCAGGAAGCCGGGGACAACTCTGGAATAGTCAATTTCCTCGTTGAGAAATTCAACCAGGGCGGCGGTTTCATGTGGCCGATCCTCGCCTGCCTTGTGCTGGGACTGGCATTCGTTATTTTCAAATTCATCTCTCTGGCACGGGCATCCGTCAACACCAAAAAATTCATCGTGGACGTCAAGAAAGGTCTCGACGAGGGTGGTGTGGAAAAGGCCATCGAAGTCTGCTCCCACAGCAGCGGTTCCGTCGCGAGCGTGTTCCAGGCCGGCCTCATGCGTGCGGACGAAGGCATTGACGCTGCAGAGAAAGCAGTCATCAGCTACGGCTCGATCGAGATGTCTTTCCTCGAGCGCGGCCTGATCTGGATTTCCACGTTCATCTCGATCGCCCCGCTGCTCGGCTTTTCCGGAACGGTCGCCGGTATGATCCAGGCGTTCGATTCGATCGCCGCCGCGAAGAACATCTCGCCGGAAATCGTCGCCAGCGGTATTTCGGTCGCGCTGCTCACGACACTGTTCGGTCTTATCGTCGCGATGATCCTCCAGGTGTTTTACAACTATTTCATCTCCCGGATCGACAAGCTCGTCGTCGAAATGGAGGAAAGTTCCATCGAACTCATCGATTCCCTCGTGCTGCTGGAACGAAGCAAGAAGAAGGGCAACTAACCATCTCGTTCGTTTCCAATTCAACACCAGGAGTCATCCATGTTCCGAAAGAAAAAGCGACCAGGCGGAGAGATCAGCTCAAGCGGGTTGGCGGACATATCCTTTCTGCTGCTGCTCTTTTTCCTGGTGACCACAACGATCGATGTCGACACGGGCATCGATCTGGTGCTGCCGCCCTGGGTCGAAAACGCCGAGCAGATCGCCGTCAAATCGGAGAATATCGCCAACCTGCTGGTCAATGAAGTTGGTGATGTCCTGCTCGATGAAAAGATCATCGGCGTGCCGCAGATCAAGGGCGAGATGATCGCCCGCATCAAGGCGAATCCCAAACTCATTATCTCGTACAAGACGGTGCGCGATACGCCTTACAAGATCTACATCGATGTCATGGATCAGTTGAAAATGGCCTATGAAGAACTCCGCAGCGAGTACGCGCGCGAGAAATTCGGCATCTCTCTCGATCAGGCCAATGAAGATCAGATCCAGGAAATTCGCAAGGCGATCCCGCAGCGCATCTCCCTTGCCGAACCCACGCAGGCAGAAGGGTAGGAGGAGAAAGCGACTATGAAATTTCAAAAGAAAATGGCACGGACCCAGCAGGACATTCCGACCGCATCACTGCCGGACATCATCTTCATGCTGCTGATCTTCTTCATGGTTTCGACCGTGCTGCGTGAGGTTGACATCCAGGTGACCTACACGCTGCCGGAAGCCGTCATGGTGGAGAAAATTGACAACAAGCGCCTGTTGTCCTACATCTGGATCGGCAACGACGAACGCATACAGATCGACGACAGCATCGTTCCCGTCGGTGCGATCAGCAATATCGCCTACTCGAAGCGCATGAACAATCCGAATGTGATCATGTCACTGCGCATCGACAGGGGATCACGCATGGGCATCGTCAGCGACGTCCAGCAGGAACTCCGGCGAGCCGACGCCCTGCGTATCAACTACTCGGCGCTTGTAAAACTCTGATTCCGAGAGATTCCCACGAGAAAAGGCAGGCGTCCATGCGATGGTTGCCTTTTTTCGCTTTCTGGTCCACATACACCTGGGAGGCAACCGAGTGCCGGAACCTGTTTCGCCCTACTCCGATGCGCTTTCAAACCTGCAGTTCGACCGCATCGTAGAGCACATCCGTGGATTCAGCATCACGCTCTACGGCAGCGAACTGATCCAGAGGCTGGCGCCTACGAATGTATTCGCCCTCATCCGCGACGAATTGTCCCGCGTTGATGAAATGCGCGCATGCCTGGACAGTGATGAACCGCCGCCCCTGGAGGAGCTCGAAGATACCCGCCCGGCACTGCATCGGGCTGCGAAACAGGGGAGCGTCCTGCCGTCGGAAGATTTCCTCCACATTCTCAGGACACTGAGTGTTTCCCGCAGCCTGAAGACCTATCTGAACAGGCGCGACGAGCGCTGTCCGCTGATCTCCCGAATGTGTTCGGAGCTTGCGGAAGAAAAAATGCTCGAATTCCATATTGACCGCGTCGTGGATGAGGAAGGGGGAGTCAAGGACTCCGCCAGCAAGGAGTTGCGCATCATCAGGCGGGAGATCATCGAAAAATCAGGGCAGCTGCGACGGCGCATGGAGAACATTCTCAAGCGCGTCTCCGACGAAGATAAGGTGATGGAGGAACTGGTCACAATGCGCGACGGCCGCATGGTACTCCCCGTCAAGGCAGAATACAAACGCCAGGTACAGGGCTTCATTCATTCCACCTCCGCGACCGGCCAGACTGTCTACATCGAGCCGACAGAGACGCTCGATCTCAACAATGAAATCCGCGACCTCCAATTCGCCGAGATCCGCGAAGTGAACGCGATTCTCGGAGAGCTGACTGATCGCCTGCGTTCTGCCGTGCCCGCCATCCTGCGCAGCATCGAACTCATCGCACAGCTCGACAGCCTGTATGCACGTGCCCGGTACGGGAGGGAGATCCTCGGCGCCTGCCCCCATGTTCGCCTTGATGGACCTCTTGTGCTCCATCACGCTCGACATCCGCTGCTCCTTCTGCACAGGAAACGCGCGGATGTCGTCCCCCTCGATCTTACGCTGGGTGATGAATACAGCACCATTATCATTACCGGGCCGAATGCGGGCGGAAAAAGCGTCACGATGAAGACGGTCGGATTATGCGCCCTGATGGTGCAGAGCGGCATTCCGGTGCCCTGCGACGCGGCGAGCGAGTTCCCGGTTTACGACAGTGTCTCCGTGGATATCGGCGACGAGCAGTCGGTTGAAAACGATCTCAGTACGTTCAGTTCACATATCAGTCGTCTCGCCCGTATTGTGCAGCAGACGAGGAAAGGATCTCTCGTCCTGATCGACGAGATCGGCACCGGAACCGATCCTGCAGAGGGCAGCGCTCTCGGCGCCTCCATTCTCGAACGCCTCACACGCACAAGCGCCCATGTCATCGCGACCACGCATCACGGCATGCTCAAAGCTTTCGCGCATGAGACGGAAGGTATGGCCAATGCCGCGATGGAGTTCGACCTGCATACACTGCAGCCGACGTACATCTTTCGGCCTGGATTGCCGGGCAGCAGCTATGCGTTCGAAATTACCCGGCGCCATGGCATGGATCCCTCCATCATTGATCGCGCACGCGACATCCTCGGGACGCAATCCGATGCTCTTGAGCATCTGCTCGCGGAAGTGGAACGCCAATCCCAGGACCTTGGCATCCGGCTCCGGAAGACCGAACAGGAGGAAGAGCGTTACACGCGCCTGGTTGAGGAGTACACGCAGAAAGTGAAGGGACTCAAGCAGGAGGCCCGACGCATCAAGCAGGAGGCGCTCAGCGACGCGGAGCGGATTCTCACGGACGCGAACGCGTCAGTGGAAGAGGCAATCCGGGAAATTCGTGAGCAACAGGCAGCGAAGGAGGCCATTCGTCGAGCGCATGAGAAGGTGGAAACACAGCGCACAATCGTCCGGAAGGCGTTAAAGGAAGTCCAACCGCCCGCCCCGCAGGAAAAAGACATCGCCTTCACCGCCATCCATGCCGGTGATGAAGTGGCGATGAAGGAACACCCGGCGACGAAGGGGATCGCACTGGAGGAAGCGGAGCGCGGGAAAGTGACGGTTGCCTTCGGATCCGTGCGCATGAAGGTCGAGGTGGAAAACCTGCAGCTCCTGCGAACCCACGAGACGGCATTGCCGGTTGCCACCGCGCACGTGCCGGAACCGGTCGAGAGCAACGAGATCGACGTGCGCGGCATGTACGGGGATGAAGCGATCCGCGAGATTGACCGCTTCCTCTATCAGGCCTGGTCGATGGGAATGAAACGCATCGACATCATCCATGGGAAGGGCACGGGTGCCCTGCGAAATCGGGTACATTCATATCTCCGCGATCTTCCTTTTGTCGAGCAATTCGCGCTTGGGGAATGGAATGAGGGAGGATCGGGAATGACCAAGGTCTTCTTCCGCGACGAATAGGTGCATCAACCGGTTGGAATTCCTTCACTGTTTGTGTATTATTTGCCCTGAGATTACCTGCACTAAGCGCTATTCAGTGTGAAACATATTCGATCTATTCTCATTGCGAATAGAGGGGAAATCGCCGTACGTATCCTGCGTGCCTGTAGAGAACTCGGCATACGCACGGTGGCGGTGTATTCGGATCCTGACGCTGCAGCTCCGCATGTGCGCAGTGCCGACGCTGCATACTGTATCGGACCTGCGGAATCGAGCAGGAGCTATCTTCGACAGGATGCCATCATCGATATCGCGCTCAGCAGCGGTGCCGATGCCATTCATCCCGGATATGGCTTCCTCTCGGAAAACGCGAATTTCGCACGTGCGGTGCGGGATGCCGGTTTGATATTCATCGGTCCTCCGGCAGAGGCTATTGAGACAATGGGGGATAAGACGTCCGCACGGACACTGATGATCGAACGCGGTGTGCCGGTTGTACCGGGCACTGAAAGCGCGGTGGCAAGCCCCGAAGAAGCAGAGCACACTGCAGCGGAGGTCGGGTACCCCATTCTGCTCAAAGCGGCAGCCGGAGGCGGCGGGAAGGGCATGCGTGTCGTCACACAACCCGCCGATCTACGCCGCGCACTGGAAAGTGCGCAGAATGAAGCGCGTGCAGCTTTCGGCGACGATCGTGTCTATATCGAGAAATTCGTCGTTGAACCGCGGCATATCGAAATTCAGGTGCTTGCCGATGCGCATGGAAGTATCGTCCATCTCGGCGAACGTGAATGCTCCATCCAGCGACGCCATCAAAAAGTCATCGAGGAATCCCCTTCCGCCATTGTGGATGCGGAACTTCGTGCGCGTATGGGACAGGCGGCGATCGAGGCGGCACGAGCGTGCGGCTATGTCAACGCCGGTACCATCGAATTTCTCGTCGATCGCGATCGCAATTTCTTCTTCCTTGAGATGAATACGCGGCTGCAGGTCGAGCATCCCGTGACTGAACTGGTGACGGGGATTGATCTGGTGAAAATGCAGATCCATGTCGCGGAAGGAAAACCGCTGCCGTTCACCCAGGAGCAGATCCATTTTCGCGGACACGCCATCGAATGCCGGCTGTGTGCTGAGGATGTTCGCAACAACTTCCTCCCCGATATCGGTGTACTCTCACGGCTTCGTCCTTCTCAGGGATTCGGTATTCGCGACGATTCGGGCGTGGTTGAAGGCAGTGAGATCTCCATTCATTATGATCCTCTGTTCGCCAAGCTGATCGTCTGGGGAATGGACCGAACAGATGCGATCGGAAAGATGCGACGTGCCCTGGACGACTATTGTATCAGCGGTGTGGAAACCACGATACCGTTCTGCCGCTACGTGATGGATCACCCGCATTTCATTGATGGTGATTTTCAGATCGATTTCGTACAGAAGCATTACCGTCCGGAAGACCTTCACGGTCCGGATTCCGACACCGAAATCGCTGCGGCGATCGCAGCAATCCGCGCCCATGAAACTCGCACGACCGTGCGACGTGCGACAGGCAACGGCCAGAGCGGCGGTCCCGAACGCTGCTCGCCGTGGGCGTTGCAATACCGGGCAGGGGGGCCAGGCGCATGAGCGTTCATTATACCATCCGCATCAACGGTAACGAATACACGATCGAACGTGACGAGCAGGGTGGCTTCACCGTCAATGGTGCGCCGCTCGACATCGACTATCCCGTATCGTCACGGGATGAACTGCTTCGCTTCCGTCATCGCAGCTTTACCACGCACATCGATGAGACTTCTCCGGACGGCACATCCTACAGGGTGAACGTCAACGGATGGGACATGCATGTAGATCTCGAGGACGAAAAAACAGCCCTCCTGCGTTCACTGCAATCCGACAAAGCCACCAAAGTGCATTCCGCCCTCGTTCGTTCTCCCATGCCCGGGAAAATATCCCGCGTCCTGGTAAACGAAGGAGAACTGATCGAAGCCGGTCAGGGGGTTGTCCTTCTCGAGGCCATGAAAATGGAAAACGAGATCAAGGCTCCTTCGGCCGGTATCGTCAAATTCATCCACATTCGCGAATCCGACACTGTCGAAAAAAACGCGGTTCTTATAGAAATCTCCTGATGTTTTTCCATTATCCCGGAGGTCGATGTGAACAAACGTGTTACATTGTCGGCAGTGCTCTGTATCCTCCTGACGTTGCCTCCTGCAGAGGCTTTCGCCGGTGGATTTCAGCTCAATGAGCACGGCGCGCGCTCAATGGCACAGGCCAGTGCATTCGCTGCACGCGCGAATGATCCTTCCGCAATCTTTTTCAATCCCGCCGGACTCTCTTTCCAACGGGGTGCGCAGATCATGGCCGGTGCGACACTGATCGCGCCCAGCTATTCCTACTATGGCCCGAGCAACCTGAACAGCAATGAACAGTGGGATATGAAGAACAACCTCTTCTATCCCCCGAATGTGTATCTCACGAACACCTGGACGGACGGTATGCTGAAAGGACTCGCGATCGGAATCGGTCTCACGACACCGTTCGGTCTGGGTACCGAATGGGACGACGATTGGATCGGCCGCTCCGTGACGCGTGAAATTGAACTTCAGACCTTCTACGTCATGCCGACAATCTCATATGCATTCAACGACTGGTTCTCCGTCGGTGTTGGAGCAAATGTGGTGTTTTCCAGTGTGATGCTGCGCAGGGCGGTGACCAATTTCGATCCGGTCCTGAATCTCGAACTGGAGGGAAGCGGCGACATCGCGTTCAGCTGGAACGCAGGTATTATTCTCAAACCCGTGGAAGACATTTCGTTCGGTTTCACGTATCGCGCCGAGACTCAGGTCGATTTCGAAGGGGAAGCCGACTTCCACCCGCCGGCGACACTCGCTGCGCTGTTCCCGGGCGGCGACGTCACCACCGGTATCGCTCTGCCCGCAACGTGGTTTGCAGGTATTGCCTGGGCGGTGACGGAAGATTTCGACGTCGAATTCGATTTACAGGGCATCGGTTGGTCATCCTACGACAAGCTTGCTCTCGACTTCGCCGTCGATGCGGAAAATACCCCCGGCGTCAGTCAGACCGATGTCAGCTCGCCCAAGGACTATGAAGACACCTTCATCGCGCGCCTGGGTGCCGAGTACCGCATTCCGCTGTCCGGCATCGCGATTCGTGCCGGTTACTTTTACGACAGTAATCCCGTGCCGGACAAGAGCCTCGAACCCTTGCTCCCCGATTCGGACCGGCATGGACTCAACATCGGCATCGGTCTTGACGTCATTCCGAATATCCGTCTCGATGCGGCGTATCTGCATATGATCATCCTGGATCGCGTCACTGAAGCGACGTCATATCCCGGAGGTGTGTATATGGACGGCATGTACACTGGTAGTGCCGACCTCTTCGCCTTCAACATCACATACGTGTTCTGAGAGGAGGATGACCATGAAAGCATACAGATATCTCCCCGTGCTCGTCACCGTACTGCTTCTGATCACCGCCTGCTCCGAAGACACGCCCGTCGGCGATCCGAATCTTGGAAGCCTCAATCCCCAGGTGTACGTCGCCATCGGCAACAGCCTGACCGCCGGCTATCAGTCGGGTGCCCTCTTCGAAGAAGCACAGATGTACAGCTACCCGAACCTGATCGCGCGACAGCTCGGCGTCAACGAGTTTGTTCAACCGATCTTTCCGTATCCCGGAACCGGTGATCTGATGATCCTTCGGCAGATCACGCCGATACCCGTTATCACCAATAACGGCCAGATGACAACAGCGCCGACGAATGCCTCTCACCCGCAACCATTCCATAATCTGGGTATTCCTGGTGCCATCATGGCGGACGCTATCGATACGTCCAGCGTCTTGCAACGTGCCCTGAGCCGTTCAAATCCATTCTATCCGTTCATTCTTCGCGATCAGGCAGCTTTCGGCAGAAGCATCGTCGAACAGGCCATTCGCCTGCAGCCGACGTTGATCACTTTCTGGCTGGGTGCGAACGACGCTCTCGGATATGCCGCCTCTGGAGGAACCCGCGGTACGAATGTCGGACTGGGCGGGCATCCGCCGCAGACACTCCCCACGGAGTCATCCCTGTTCGAAACCTTTCTGAAGAACGCCCTTGATATGATCAAGGCAGGTCTCCCGAATGCTCAGGTCCTCGTGGCAACCGTTCCTGACGTGACGATCAATCCATTGTTCAACACCGTCCCGAGAAAGATTCAGAATCCTTCCAATCCCGAGCAGTTGCTCGACATCTATTTCATGACGAACGATCAGCAGAAACGCGTTGTGCAAAGTGGTGATTACGTGTTGCTCACCGCTCAGGCTGAACTGGTCAAGGGAATCGGGCTTCATCCCGATAATCCGCTCCCGTCCCAGTATGTCCTCGACGCCGGTGAGTTGAAAATCGCGCAGGATGCCGTGTCGGCTTTCAACGCTGCGATTCAACGACAGGTCGCAGATCATGGATATGTGCTCGTTGATGTCAATCCGCTGCTCAACAGACTCCATACGGAAGGCATTTCCATCGCCGGCGAAACGTACTCCACCGCATACATATCCGGCGGGGTCTTCAGTCTCGATGGAGTCCATCTGATGCAACGGGGCAGCGCGCTTGTCGCCAACCACTTCATCGAAACAATGAACAACAGCTTCGATGCGAATATCCGGTATGTCTCGCTGAACGATATTCCCGGCATCCCCGCACCAACAGGGATGGGAAAATTCCCTGCACAATCTCTCTGGACACCTGGGATGCGCATACCTTCTGTGGACATCGGACGCATCGCAACACACTGGTAGCGTGGGTCTCCGAAGCCTCCACAGTCTTGCGGTGCGCTCCAGCCAGAAATCCCGAAACGGTCATGCCACATCAATCGTGGCATGGCCGTTTTCCATACCGTGACGCCTGCGATGACGTTGATCTGCACCGCATCGCAACGCTCCGAGCAATGATGACGGATGCGAGGTGTACTTTTCGCATTCACCGGCAAGGGATTCTCCATGCCGGTTCGTATTTTTCAGTACAGACGAATCATACCGTCCCGCACTGTGCCATGTATTCCCATTTTCTGGAGCCATCATGCAGAACGAACCCGTCGTCACCCCGGATATCGCCCGCGAACTCGGTCTTTCTGACGAGGAGTATCAGATGGTTCTCGATTTCCTGGGTCGGACTCCGACGTACACGGAACTGGGAATGTATAGCGTGATGTGGAGCGAACACTGCTCGTACAAAAATTCCATTGCCATCATCAAGACACTGCCGCGCAGTGGTGGACGATTGCTGGTGGGCGCCGGGGAGGAAAATGCCGGGCTGGTGGATATCGGTGAGGGACTCGCGGTTGCGTTCAAGATCGAGAGCCACAATCACCCGTCGGCCATCGAGCCCTTCCAGGGAGCAGCAACAGGAGTCGGGGGCATTCTGCGCGACATCTTCACGATGGGAGCGCGCCCCGTCGCCGCCTGCGATTCCCTTCGTTTCGGTGATCCGTCGAATCCCCGTGTACAGTACCTGGTAAAGGGAGTTGTCAGTGGTATCGGTCATTACGGGAATTGTTTCGGCGTACCGACCGTGGCGGGTGAAATCTATTTCGACAGTTCCTATCAGGGCAATCCACTGGTGAATGCCATGGCGGTGGGAATCGTCAAGCATGACCAGACAGCGTCCGCGACGGCGTATGGCGAGGGGAATCCCGTGATGATCGTCGGGTCGAGCACGGGTCGCGACGGCATTCACGGCGCCACGTTCGCATCGGTGGACCTGAGCGCGGATTCCGAATCCAAGCGTCCCTCGGTTCAGGTAGGGGATCCCTTCACCGAAAAACTGCTGCTTGAAGCGACGTTGGAGATCATCCGCGAAGACCTGATCATCGGCATCCAGGATATGGGTGCCGCAGGAATTACCTGCTCTTCATGCGAGATGTCCGCCAAGGGGAAGAGTGGAATGAACCTGGATCTTGATCTCGTCCCGGTGCGCGAGGAGGGCATGTCCGCGTACGAAATCCTGCTGTCCGAATCTCAGGAGCGGATGCTGGTCGTCGCGAAGCAGGGGAACGAAGACCGTGTGCGCGAGATCTTCAACAAATGGGATCTGCATGCCGTGACTGTCGGCCATGTGACATCCGACGGCATGGTCACCGTACACAGGGGAGGGGAAATCAAGGCTGTGGTTCCTGCAGACAGCCTGGTGCTGGGTGGCGGCGCACCGGTGTACCGCCGCGAAACGAGGAGACCGGAGTATCTGGACACCACGCAGGCCTTTCGCCCGGAATCGATCCCCATTCCGAAGGACATGAATCGCGTGCTTCTCGAGCTGCTCGCGTCGCCGAATATTGCGGGCAAACAATGGGTATACGAACAGTATGACACTTCCGTTCGCACCAATACCGCGCTGGGTCCCGGTGGTGACGCAGCGGTGATCCGTGTAAAGGAGACACGCAAGGCACTTGCGGTCAAGACTGACTGCAATGCGCGGTACGTGTATCTGAATCCCCGCAAGGGAGCAGCGATCGCCGTTGCGGAGTCTGCACGAAACGTCGTCTGCGTCGGCGGGGAGCCTCTGGCAATCACGAACTGCCTGAATTTCGGTAATCCGTACAAACCCGAAGTATATTATCAATTTTCTGAGGCCTGTGCGGGCATGGGGGAGGCCTGTCGCGTTTTCGAAACACCGGTCACGGGAGGGAACGTCAGCTTTTACAATGAAAACCCGAATGGCGCGGTTTTTCCGACACCGGTGATAGGGATGCTGGGATTGATAGCCGACCTCGAGCATATCACTCCGTCCGCCTTCCAGTCCGACAACGATGTCATCATTCTTCTCGGGGAAAACCGCAACGAGATCAATGGCAGCGAGTATCTGGCGACTCACCATGGCATTACGGGCGGAGATGCACCATATCTGGACCTGAAGGAGGAACGCCTCCTCCACGGCGTCCTGCTCAAGCACATTCGTGCAGGACGCATTCGCAGTGCGCACGACGTATCGGATGGTGGTCTCGCAGTCACGTTGGCGGAATGCTGCTTCATCGGTGAGAGCCGCCACGGTGCAACAGTGGAGCTTCCGCCGGAGAAACTCCGAAAGGATGCCCTGTACTTCGGCGAGTCACAGTCACGTGTTATTGTCACGTGTACCGCGACGGATGCCGATGCCGTGATCACGGCCGCCCATGCTGCCGGACTGGCCGCCGCCCGGATCGGCAAAACGGGTGGTGACCGCCTGTCCATCAACGAAGACATCGATCTTTCCGTCACGGAAATTTCCCATGCGCACTCCGGCGCACTGGAACAGCTGCTCGAACAATCGTGACCACACCCACGCTCGGTACATCTCTGCAGAAGGCCATGGACAGGGTACGTGACTTTGTCTCTCTGCGGTGGGTACGCTCAACCTGGATGTACCTTCTCCGCATCATCGAGCGGATGGAGGGAAATCATATTTTTCTCTCCGCAGCA
>JAFGKR010000021.1 GCA_016928515.1 Bacteroidota bacterium
GATACGTACTCTCCGCAGGAGGAGACTCGTTTTCGGCGAAGGATGGAGATGATGGATCCGTCTCCCGTGAGCATTCTCTACTGCCTCTGGGTACAGCGGAACACCGGAGGTCCCATGTACGAAGACGGTGATCGCTATTCGATCGTCCCACAGGTACCGGTGAGCCATCGGGATGTATACGAACTCGATCTGACCTCCGTCTCCATCCGCGAGGAAGCCACCGCTCCATTGTCGCTCATACTTCATCAGAATTACCCGAATCCGTTTCAGGGGATGACCACCATCATGTATGCGTTGCCCGAACCGGCTTCCGTGACACTGACGGTGCATGATATGCTGGGGCGTGAAGTGCGCCGTATTGTCGACGGCCTGCGGGGAACGGGCATGCAGCTGCAGCACTTCGATGCCCGTGGCCTGCCGCCGGGGAATTATCTCTTGCGCCTCCGCAGTGGGGGCATGCAGAAAACACGTGTCATGAGCATCCTGCGGTAGACGAAGACAGACGATTCATACGCTGCCCGCCATGCCGAGTGTACCGGGGCAGGTACCCGGTGTGGCGGGCTTGACTGTGTGCATTTTCGTCCTTCAGTTGCTTCTGTTTCGCATATTTCTCATGTTACGGTCAGCCTGAAACATCTCAGCGCCAACAGCGATGTCGGGGCAGCGACAGAGGATCGGTTCACTACCGGTACTGTCGTTTTCGTTGTCATCCACGATCTCCAAGTCCGGCTTGAGGTGCCTATGCGTTACGCTCGATTGAACTCGATACGATGGGGATTCTGGAAGCGGGTGGTGAGCTATACCGTGCTGATCCTCCTCACTGTATTCCCGTCTCAAGCGCAACAGCACATAGCGATCCATCATGTTCGGGTGGACGCTGACAACCTGCAGGCGTCGTTTACCGTGTCCTGCGACGGACAACCTGTCACTCAGGTGACACCCCAGCAGATCGAGCTGACGGAGGACGGATTGCCTATCCGGCAGTTTTCGCTGCGTGTGCCGGGCCAGGTGCAGGAGCCGGTCTCCGCGGTACTGTTGTTCGACGCGAGCGGAAGCATGGCCGGTGCCCCGATCCAGGCCGCAAAAGCCGCCGGGATGAATTTCGTGAGCATGATGAACGGCAGCAGCGACTCAGCAGTTATTGCATGGTTCAACGAGGACACCGAGCTCGCCCAACCGATGACGAACAACAAGTCGCTGCTTCAGAATGCATTGGCATCCATGCCCGCCGGCGGAGGCACTGCGATCTTTGATGCCTGCTTCATAGCGATGCAGCAGTTCGACGGAAAGCCGATGTCGATGAATCGCTCGCTGATCGTGCTCAGTGACGGAGCGGACAATTCGTCCATGTTCACGTCGGAAGCGGTGTATCAGGAAGCCCTCCGACTGGGAGTGCACATCAATGTTGTCAGTCTTGGTGCGGGATGGGGTAATCTGAGCATGCTCCCAACGTTGACGAACGGCAAGTATTACTCCACGCACAATCCCGACGATCTCGTCGATATCTACGCCGAGATTTTTCACGAACTCCGCAACGGCTACGGAGAATGTCACCTTACGTGGAAACGGCGCACTTGTGACGACGGTGCAGAGCATGAGGTGCGACTCGGCGTCGATATTCCGTGTCGCAGCACATACACTGCGGCGAGTACATTCCGGGCCCCGTTTGACAGCACGGTGTTCGTGCCACTGTCTATGCACCTCGGGAACGGCTTCATGCAGGGCGGAAGCGAAACGACGCTGACGCTCTGGCTCGATACGCCTGTCGACAGCGTATTGCTGTACTCCTTTTCCTTCGAACTGCAATTCGATACGTCACAGGCGCGGCTCACACGTGTCGAAGCGCCACCCGGGACGCTGCTGTCGGGCATGACCATCTCTCATCATCCCTATTCCGGGGGAGTCGTTGTGACGGCCTCCGGCGTGAAATATCTTCATGGCAGCGGGGCATTCGCCGATGTCACATTCTTTGTCCATCCCGTCCAGGACACAGTATCCCTGCCCATCCGTGTGAAGGAGTTCGATTTTGAAGCGGGATGCCTCCACGCCAGTGTATTTGACGGAAGGATTGACATCTATCCCCCCGGTCCGATTCCGCTGATTGCCTGCGAGATGTACGCACCGGCGGTCCTGCAGTGGGACCGAAATTCCGGTGATTATTCCCCGAATCCATTTCCCGTCATGGCGCGATTTCCCAACGCCGGTGGGGTCACCGCAACCAACGCCCGTTTCGTTCTCAGCTATGACCGGAACCAGCTGGTGCGCGTGCAACCGCATGATGACACCATCGCCTACGCCTCGTCAGACATTACTCCCGGCAGCCATGCTGCGGTGTCATGGGATATGTGGACGCCGCGTTTGCTGCAGGACGAATCGACGGATGTCACGATTACCGGTTTGTTTGATAATCATCCACCTGTCATCTGTACGGCCCGGATCGGCATTCCCCGTGCGGATGCGGTTTTGCAATGTGAGCTCACCGTGCCGGAATTCTGGGTGGATCGGGTACGCGGACGCTTCGGTCCGATGCCGTTCCCTGTGACGGCGACGATTCGCAACGTCGGCGGGAGGGATGCGGAAAACATCGTCGCGGGCATCGTTCTTGCGGACAGTCTCTCCCTCGCCGCTGAAGATGCGCCCGACCGGTATCAGAAAGCGACGATTCCCGACCGGCTGTCTCCGGGGGACTCCGCCACGGTGTCGTGGATGCTTGAGCATCCTACCGTCCAGCGACCTGCATCCCCAATCGTACAGGTCATCGTGCAATCCCCGAATACCGGCGCGTCTTCCTGCAGTGCCGCGCTGCAGATCCCCGACCTCGATGTGACCGCGTTTTCCTTCACGCTCATCCATACCGGGAGTGCGCTGCTGTGCGAGGGCGATTCACTCGTGCTCGATGCGAGCAGCGGGCGCGACAGCTGGCGATGGAACACCGGTGACAGCACACGCCGAATCGTCGTGCGCAGTGCCGGCAGTTACTACTGTGTCGTGCAGGTCGGTGATCGAAGCGGATATTCCGATACCGTGCATGTCGTCATGCATCCGGCACCGCGACCGGTGATCACCGTGGAAGGATCTCTGCCGTTATGTGCCAATGACACACTCACCCTTGATGCAGGAGAGGGATACGCCACGTATGCATGGAACAGCGGAGCGAAGACGCGTCGCATCTCCGTGCGGTACCCGGGTACCTACTGGGTGGAGGTGCGGGATCAGGCGGGTTGCCGGGGTACATCGGACACCGTCGACGTACGGGTCGTTCCGCAGCCACGCAAACCGCTCATTCAGCGCATGGATGACCGGTTGATCGCCGATTCCACAGGGTCGTTGCAATGGCTGCATGACGGACATCCGATGGCAGGAGAAACGGCGGCGATCCTGATCCTGCAGTATACCGGCAGCTACCGTGTGCGCGTGACGGACGAGAACGGCTGCACGGCTCTTTCCGATGCGTTCGAGGTCCGAGTGCTCGACGTTCCCGCTCTTCTTCCATCGACTGTCCGATTGTTCGATGTCTACCCCAATCCCACCACCGGGAAGCTGTCGGTCATTCTGCTGCCGCAGTCTCCATCACATGTTCGTCTTCGTCTCACGGATCTGCTTGGCCGCGTCGTACGGGAACAAACCCATTGGCGTTCCGGCGTGCTGCGTGCAACGATCGACATGGCATCCCTTCCACCGGGACCCTATCTTCTTCGGGTGGAGATGGATGCGGCCACAGTGGGGAAGGTCGTGGTGAAGGAATAAAGGATGATGGAGGTGCTGTCGATCCGTCATCTCTCCTTGCCCATCTCCTCTGCCTTCCGCGCAATCGCCCGGGCCATTCCCCGGAACACCAGCACGTGCAGCGGATAGACACTGTACCAGTAGAGGAGTCCGGTGATACCGCGGGGATAATAGCGGGCGGTTTGGAACAGCCGGGACGTTCCATCTTCTTTCGGCTCGACGCGGAATTCCAGCCAGGCCCGTCCCCACACCTTCATCTCGGCGCGGAGCAGCAGCCGTCTGCCCGAGTCGATTTCCTCCACCCTCCAGAAGTCGAGCGCTTCACCAACATGCATGTCGGTGGGATGCCGGCGCCCGCGGCGCAAACCGACCCCGCCCATCTGCTTGTCGAGAAAGCCGCGCATTCGCCACAGGATGTTTGCAAAATACCAGCCGTTTTCTCCCCCGATCGAGGAAACGACACGAAAGAGCGTGTCGGGTGCCGCATCGCATGACACGACCTGTTGATCGATGCGGAAATGCGACGGATCGAGCGGTTGCGGTACGGGCGGGGAACCGGCGCTCGTCCAGGTCGTTTCAACGGTTGCAGTCTGTACTTTCTGAAGCGCGCGCCTGACAGCGTCCTCGAAGCGCATGGGACGAATATCGAACAGCCGCGCGGCGCTGTCATTTTCACAGATGGTTTCGGAGCGCACGCTTTCTATCAGGGAGCGTGCAAGGGAAAAGGGAATTGGTGTGACGAGATTGACCCAGTACGATGACAGCTTCGGTGTCAGTACCGGTACCGGAAGCACGGCACGGCGCAGGCCCAGCACGCGTGCCACGGTCAGCATCATATCGCGATAGGTCAGTACTTCCGGGCCGCCGATATCGATCACTTCCCCGGCGGATTCGGGCCGGTCCACCGCATCGAGCAGATAGGACAGGAGATCCGCGATCGCCAGTGGTTGGGTGCGCACGCTGACCCAGCGTGGTGTAATCATCACGGGGAGCCGGTTGACAAGATGGTGCAGCATCTCGAACGAGGCACTTCCCGATCCAACGATGACCGCCGCACGGAATTCCGTGACGGGAATTCCGGAGCTTCGAAGAATGTCTCCGACCTCGTGCCGGCTTCTCAGATGCGGGGTCTGATCGCTGTTTCGCTCACCGAGTCCACCCAGGTAGATAATGCGCTGCACACCTGCAGCACGGGCGGCTCCCGCGACGTACGCTGCCGCGGCTCTGTCCTGTCGCTCGAAATCCTCGTTCCCGCCTGACATGGAGTGGACCAGGTAGAACACGATTTCGGTGCCGGCGAAGGCCACAGGGAGTGTTTCCGGTTTCAGAACATCACCCTGATAGAGCAGTGCCTGTTCCGCGTCTTCAGGCGGGATTTTATGCGGATTTCGCACGAGGCAGCGGACATCATGTCCGCGCTGAATCAAGCGGGGAAGCAGCCGTCCGCCGATGTACCCCGTTGCGCCGAGGAGAAGGATATGTGCCATGAAAAGTGAACATCACCGGGGGGAAAAAAGTTGTCGGCACACATACCGGAATCGATGAACAAGATGGATACCGAGCGCAGGACGTTTCCGCCCATGGCATGTTGAACAATCGTGGAGTCCTGTTGCTCTGCGTCGGGGAATGTCGTATGTTTCCGTACCTCTCCCTCCCATTTCCCCCGTTGCAACAGATAACTGTTGCAGATTGACGGGGGGGTCGTTCATATGACACACCGCAGCCGGAAGATGCTGCGATTGGATTCCCATGACAATCGAACTTTTCTCTGAAAAAACCGTTCAGGAATTCTTCGAGAGTGTCGTCACGACGCAGGCCGAGAGGCGGGTCTTCAGCACTCCGAACGGGGAGTTGTGCACGCAGCCGATCAGGGAGCAGGTCGACAACATCATGACCACCCTTTGTCCCGAACCCGTGATGCTCGATCCAAAGATCTATGAAGGCGGCAGCACCGCAGCGGGGCGAGGGAATCTGCTTCTGCACACCTGGCTCGAATACACGGGAACCGGGCGACTCTTCATGCTCAGACCCAGGAAATATCATTCACGGCCTCCCATGGTGACGCTTCTGCAGCCGGTGGGGAGTGGGACACCCGGGCGCATCATCATCAGACATGCTCTCTCCACGATCGATGAGTATCGGGAGTATCGCATCTTCGCCCATCAACAGTTTCGTATGATTCAGGATTACATCCCGTGGCTGAATGAGGATCTCGAATATTTTGAACAATCCACGCGGAGCTGGCTCTGGACGCTGCTGCAGGCGAAGCGCAAGCGGCTGTGCCCCGAGATCGCAGGAGAAGAACCCGTGACGGAACATATACCTCAGTCGGGAAATTCACCTGACAGGGTAAGCAATGAGCCGCATGACATGCGCGTGGATGGTGGTGCTGGCGGGATGCAGCGCTGAACCTTTCAACCTTTTAATCTCGCGTTCATTGTATCTTTGGGGGGGATACGCTATCATTTGCTTCGTGGTCGCGTATGCACAATGCTGAACGTATCCGCCCGTAAGACGGCGCCATGAGAATGTGATGAAATCCCTCTTCTATGCCGGTTACCTGCTGCCTGGCATGCGGGAGGCCCTCCAGGCTTCCGGTATGGTGGAAGAGGACAGTCTCGCCGTTCTCTTGCGGGGTTGGTGTGCCGTCGATGTCGAGAGCAGCATCCCGCTTCCCGGAAAGCGCACGAAAGATGACGCCGTCCTGATGACGGCGGCGAATATCGTGTCCCGGGGTGTACCCACCCACCCGGCATACGAAACCCAGCAGGTATTCGAGCAGGCGTTCAAACGGACAGACAGTGCGGTCGACAACGATGGCCGTATTCGCACGCGCGCAACCGGTATCGATAGATCCTTCGCCGAAAAAATGCTTCACAGCCTTCGGACAGCGGATCCGCGGGTGTCAACCGAATCTGCTCTGCAACGGTTGACAGGAAGCAAGGCGGCAGGATTGCTCAAACCTCTGCTTCCCGTACTCCGGGATTTTTTCGGTTCGGAAGTCACCCAGCTGCTGGACACGGATGAGAAAACTGCGTCGCTGCTGTTGCCGTTCCCGGCGGCATGGAACGGACTGTCCGGCATCCGCGCATTTCTGTCGAAAAAGGACAGCGGCGAAGACAGATCGGACAGCAGCACCGACGGGTGGTGTGATCTGCCCGTGGATCCTACCGATACGTCCTCGGTGAAAAGACGCCTGGAAGCGATCCGCAGTGCATTGCCCGTGGATCTCGCTCCCTTTGCCGTTCGCGGAGAAGGCATATTGAATGGAGAAGGCGCACATGCCCTGCAGCTCATGCTGTCTCCAATTGCAATTGCCCGCATTCAACGGGTGCTGCTCGAGTTGATCTTGTCAGGAGGCCTTGATCTGACTGCGGATCAATGGAAAATTGCCGTCATCGAGCGTGATGTTCCGGGGGCGGCACTTGCGGTGAAGGATCTCCGTGCATTGCTCGAGGCCTTGTTTCTGATGGAAGGGAAGGGCAGGGCGCTGCCGCGCATTTCGCTGACTGTCGTCACGACGGCCGGGTTCGTATCATCCCCACTTCACGCGCATGCGGATGCCGCTGTGGTGACCGATGCCGGCGGCATCGGATCGGTGGATTGCTGTATCGACTCTTCCGTGTTGCTGCGCTCAGGATTGCCCGCGCCAGTCATTACAGTTGACGCGCCGCTGCAGTGCACGTTGCGTACCGCTCGCAGCGCTTCCGTCCCGCGACAGATACAGGTCACCGAACCGGTCGCCTGGAAGGCGCTTCGCGCGAACGGAAGAGACACAACCGCAATGAGCGCTGCAGTGCATCTTCTGCGCCGCTGTTTTCGGCTCGAGCGATTCCGTGACAGCCAGATATCGCTCGTCAGTCTGGCACTGCAACAGAAATCAATCATCGCCAGCCTCCCGGCCGCGGCGGGGAAATCGCTGGTGTATCAGTTCGCCGCACTCCTGCAGCCGGCACCGACGCTTCTTCTTGTCCCACTCGCTTCGCTGGCAATGGACCAGGAGGATCGACTGCGCGCGGAGGGCATCGATGCTGTTGCCTGTCTTCACGAATCTTCGGAAGCGGATGCACGTGCCTGGGAGATCGCCCGCATTGCACGGCGGGAAGCCCTGATCGTCGTCGTTACCGCTGAACAATTCCACCAGGAAGAGTTCTCCAGCGTTCTGCAGCGACTTTCCTTCGAGAAGGTGTTCTTTGGGCAGTGCATCATGGACGAAGCGCACACACTCTCCGAGTGGAGTCATGATGCCCGCTTGTCCTGTCACGGCGTGCTTCGGGCTGTGGTACATCGCCTTCACAGCGGAAAGAAGGCGCCCATTCCCTTCCGTCTTTTCACTGCAACGCGATCCCGCGATGTTCTGCACGATCTTCGTGCGCAGCTCGCAGATGTCGGGTCAGCGTATGCGCTCGCGGATGATCAATGTGTGGTCGAAGGAAATCCTCTGCAGGCCGCGACCACGTATCTCGTCGTCCCGGCCGAGCTGAAAGGATTGGAACCGGAGGAAGTGATACAGAGCAAGCTGTCCGCAGTCGAACAGCTGATCGCCCGCGTTCCTTCCCTCCTCGAGGAACATGACTCTGTTGTTGCGCCGCACCGCCGTCTTCCGGATTTCCGTCGACAATCGTTCTTTTCCGCGGATGCGGCGTACGCCGGTGTGCTGTACTGTCCGGCCGCATCCGGAACGCTCGGAGTGACCAACCGTTTTTCTCCCTCCGGTGGCCCTCCCGCGCTGGCCGAGCTGCTCGAGAACGCACCCCTTCGCATCGGTGCCTTTGTCGGCCGGGATGACGGCATGATGCGTGTCGGGCGGCAGGTGATTGCGGAGGCGGCAATCGAGCGCATGCGTTTGCAGCGTGGGGAGAGCAACCTGCTTGTTGCAACCAGCGCCTTTGGCATCGGTATCGACAACGCCCGCATCCGGTACAGTGTGCATGTGACGCCGCCGCCTGGTGTCGAACGATTCGTGCAGGAAAGCGGCAGGGCGGGACACGACGGGAAAACGGCCGTGGCCGCCGTTCTCTATTCCCCGTCCGTGCAAAACGTCAATGTCGATGCCGCCATAGCGCTCGACATGCTTGAGAATTCGACCAGCACTGCTGATCGGGAGAAGCAGCATCTGCACGATCTGTTTCGGGAGATCTCCTACCCGGAGGATTCCAACACGGGTCGCATCGCCAACATGATCACCGACGAATTCGGCACCGCGGTGCGTGTCAGCTATTGGCAGCGGGGACTGGAAGAGCGTATGTTCATTCATGAGGCAGGGATATCCTTCGGTTATATCGATCTTTTCACGCAGGAGATTGTCCCTGATCCGGCGGCACCGGATCAGAATTTCGTCAGGGAAATACTGGGATTCGCGCGTCGTCGAAGTCTCGAGTCAGCCGGGTCTGGGCCCAGCCTTTCGTCCTGGGTATCGGCGACGTTCCCTTCCGACATCGATGACGGTATTGCCCGCCAGATCGCTGATTTTGATCCTGATGCCACCTTCACGCTTCGGCTCGGTTTCGAAAACGATCGTGAACCGCTGCTGAACCAGATCCATCAGCTGCTCTGGCACAATGCGGAGATTCAGATCCAGCGGAAACTGCTCTCGAGTGTGAGCACGACGTCGTGGAGGGATTTTTGCGCACAGTTGGAAACCCGGAGCAAAAAACCGGGGGTGTTCGCGCAGCTCGACCGGGAGCTGGAAGAACAACTGCTTCGGCTGTTCAACAAGATCCGGACGAGGACGGACACGGAGCGTGTTATCCAGCGAATGAGCATGCTCGGTATCGTACAGGATTACACGACCAACGAGGCTGCACGCAAGTTCTCCGTCACCATACTGGTGCGGCGCGACGAGGAATACCGTGAGGCGTTGACCACCTACATGAGGACGTTCCTTCCGGAGACGATTGTCGAAAGACAGCTCGGTACGCTGGCGTCGTATCCCGGCGATACCGTTCTCGAGCGTTGTCTGTATTTCCTTGTCGATTTTCTGTATCAGCATCCCCTCCGTCGTCGACGCGAATGCATCGCTGCTATGACCACCGCATGCGAAGTGGGGATGCGAGATGGCCCACAGGCGTTTCGGGAATATCTCGATCTGAGCATCCGTGCCAAATACGCGCGACGTGACGGCATTCCCGACA
Organism: Bacteroidota bacterium; assembly: GCA_016928515.1. GTDB lineage: Bacteria > Bacteroidota > Ignavibacteria > SZUA-365 > SZUA-365 > BM516. The sequence continues at coordinate 9,861 of JAFGKR010000021.1, forward strand.
TTCTCTCCACCGATGTGAACCGGTTCCGGGTGCTGGAGACGTATATTCGCATGATCGAGGAAGACGGCACCGGCAGCAGTATGGAAAACGCTGAGCAACTCCAGGCGTCCTGCCGTGAACTGCGTGACCGGTTTCCAGACGAACCCGTGCTCGACGCACTTGACGCATTCGCCGATCTGCTGCTCCATGCTTCGGCGAAGGATGTCGCGGCCATTCGCACACGTTGCATCGATGCTGTGATCGCATGTGCGTCGGTGTCGGGCATGCACGGTCAGGCATACCTGGATGCCATTGCCCCGTTGTTTCAACCGTTGCGCCGCACTTTTTCCGAGGAGCAGACCTCCGGACTTCGACACGGCCTGGAGGAGGCGGTGTCGATGATTGCACCGCAATCTGTCCGTCCTCCGAAAGCGAAGGCACATCCGGCGCCGTCTGCTTCTGCGCGCAGAAGCTCCGCGCCACAGCCTTCGCGCGATGAGGGGAAACAGGTCGGATCGGATGACCGTTCGCCCGCAGCAAAGCCTCCGCAACCAGCGATGCCGCCTTCATCGAAGGAGCCGCTACCGCTGTCCGAGGTGGAGGGCGCAATCCCGGACACGACGGAAAATGATATCGAAACAATTCTCGCGGATCTGGAAGATTCCATTCGGCAGGAAGATGCGGAGAGCGCACCGGATCCGACTGCCGCGTCCGCTGGTGACAAGTTCCGTCGTCTGGCCAAAGGCAGAGCGAACCGTGGGGAAGCGATTGCCGGGGAAAGCGGCAGCACGGAAGCTGCCAACAAGGAGAAGGCCAGGAGAGAAGATACCGTCAGTGGGGGAAAGGATGCGGAAAGCGCATCGGCCGAGGTCGCGAAGGCGGAGACGGCACCGGCAGGAAGAGACACGGCACCGGCAGTAGGCGAGATGGCACCGGCAGGAAGAGGCACGGCACCGGC
>JAFGKR010000159.1 GCA_016928515.1 Bacteroidota bacterium
ACGGCACCGGCAGACTCTCCGCTGACGATTCGGCAGGAAGCTCAGGCGCGGATGCGGAAGGTGGAACCCCAAACATCCGTCAACGCTCCATCGCCGCCAGAGGTGGACACGGCCATCGCAGAGACGCTCCGGTGGTTGCAATCATTCAACACCAGATTTCTGAAAGAATATGAATCCCGAAACACTCGCATCCCTGCAGGCTCTTGAGAAGGAGTTGGAGCGCCTGCGCTCCGCCGTCGAACACATCGATCAGGCAAAGGCGGTCTCGCAGAAAGTCGTGGCTGCAGTCGCACTCATTCAGAAAAAGTACGGTGAGCATCTCGACGCGCTCCTTGCGCTACAGCAGGAGACGGTCGACCGCCTCGGCGATGGAACGAAGGAGCGTTTCGAAGAAATCAGCGGCAGCGCACGCCGGCACATCCTGGAATCGGCGGCACGGGCGAAGAAGTACCTCGAGGATTACAATTCCCAGGTGCGGCAGGCACTCGACAGCACCGGGGATATTGCCGGACGTCACGTTGAGGAGATCTCCTCGCATGCCTCGGATGTCATTCGTGAGGCGGGAAAGCAGATCGAGGCTCTGACCGGAACGTCAGACGAGATGCTCTCGCGCTTCCGGAGCGAGACGGAAGAGCAGATCAGGCAATCCGGTGCGCGGATCGAGAGCAGCGTGGGAAAACTGCTTGAACAGCTCCAGCGCGACTTCGACGCCCTCAACGAATCTGCAGCGCAGTCGGTACGGCAGGCGGGGGACTCGGCCACGCAGCATGTCGCCGATATCACCGCGAAAGCGCATACTTCTCTCGAATCGATGGACGAAACGGCCCGCCGGAAAATCGAAGAGATGGGTACCAGGGCGAACAACGCCCTGGAGAAACTCGATACGCACATTCGACGGCAGATCGAGGAGGTCGGGACACTGGCTCAGACCGGACTGAAGGAAGTCACCCAGCAGGCCCGCCTGAGTGTCGAGGATGCAGGCAATCAATCAAAGCGGATTTTCGCCGCGATCAAGAAAACCCAGGACCAGCAGGTCACGGAGTTCGAAAAAGTGACTGTCTCGGCAGACGCATTGATTGCCGCCTCGGGGAAACTGGTACGAACGATCGATGGCGTCGACTTCCCGACCCGGCTGCAAAGTATCGAAAGCGACATCCGCTCGCTGCATTACAACCTCAACACCGCCATGTCGCGGATCGATGGACTCGAGAAATCGAATGAGAACGCAATGGCGGCGTTCAGCGTAGAAACGGTGAACAAGCTCGGTCGGCTCGAAGCCTTCACCGACAAAACCGTCCGCACCTTGAGTGATTCGGTGGAAAAACGCTTCACCGAGCAGGAGAAAACCTTTGGATCAACCCGATTGATCGTCGTCCTGCTGCTCGTTCTGAACATCCTGATGGCAGTCGGGATTTACCTGCTCTGGAGCGGTGGATCCGAATCGGAAGCCGTGCCACAACCTGTCGTGACAGATACCACGGCAGTGCAGACCACCGTTCCGGAGAACCAGGTCCGCTGAGTTCCTGGTTGAATGAGGCCGTCCGGTACATCCGGAAAAATCATTCTCCTGATGCACCTCAGGTGTACGAAGGGTGATAATGGCCAAAACGGTCATACTTCGGGTCCGCCTCAGTCGGACGAGCGTGACCGTTTGATCTCGACAGGACGTCCTCGACAGCTTCCCAACATATCCCCCCGGCCGTTTTCGTTGACAGCCCGTCAGCACTTGCGTGATTTTCTTTCCTGTTCGTAGATTTTTCTACATGTCGATGACAACATCCCGGCAGCCGTCGGTTCGTTTGCGTCTCATGTTCATCGATCGCGTTTTCTGTAGATCTGTTCTGTTTCATGTTCAGGAGGAACGCATGAAATCCCTCTTCGGATGCATCGTAACGTTGATGATATTCATCGCCGGATGCGGGTCCGCTCCGCCGCAGAAAACCATTCGTACGGATTTCAATCCCGCAACCGATTTCCGAGTCTACAAGAGCTACCGCTGGTTTGACGGTCCGTTTCTCCCAGGGGATCCGGCGACGGCGGATGAACCGCAATACCGTACCGTGCGGGATGCAATCAACATGGTTCTCAGCGAAAAAGGATATGAGTGGCTGCAGTTCCAGCCGACGGATCTGGTGCTGCACATCCATAGCGGTTTTGACTCTCCGCCGCAGGTGGACGCATGGATCACCTACAACTGGTACAAGCCCTGGTGGGGGGCGTATGGACCGATGATCGAGGTCAGTCGCTTTGATCCCGGGATGCTCGTATTCGATGTGATCGATGCGAAGAGCACCGAGCTGGTCTGGCGCGGACTGATACCGCGCTTCTATACTGCAGATGGTGCATTCCGTGATGTGGAGGGCTTTCCCGCCGAAATTCAGGAAATGCTCAAGAACTTTCCGCAAGCGGTTCGGTGAGTTCGCAGATGTCCGATGCGGTTGCGCTTCTCCCGGCGGAACGCTACTTTCTTCTCAATGTTCTTCGTTCGCCATTCCCCACGAATGGCTTCACGTTTTCCTCAGCACGGGAGCCCGTGATGGCAGCACCTGCAGATTTCTCGTATTCCACGGATCCGGAACCTCACAAGGCCCGCACGAAGGCGATCCTCGCGAAGCATCCGGAAGTGCGCGACCTGATCGGCCGCACGCCACTGAGTTTTTTTCTCATCCTCGCTGTCGTGACTGTCCAGATCCTCATCGCATGGCTGCTCCATGCACAGCCGTGGTGGACGGCGATCATTGCGGCATGGCTCATCGGCGCCTTCGCCAGTCACATGGCGTACGTGCTGATTCATGAAGCCGCACACAATCTGATCTTTAGAAAGAAAGCCGGGAATATGCTGGCCGGAATCCTTGTGGACGTCGTCAATGTCGTTCCGAGCGCCATTTCCTTTCGCAGTTATCATCTCAAGCACCACTCGTATCAGGGCGATTACGATTATGATGCAGACCTCGCCAGCCGGTGGGAAGCCCGTCTGATCGGGAATTCCTTCCTGGGAAAAGCGCTGTGGCTGCTTTTCTTCCCGGTATTCCAGGCTTTGCGCCCACCGCGGCTGAAGAATATTCCATTTCTGTCCGGATGGGTGCTGCTCAACTGGATCGTGGTCTTCGGTTTCGATGCGGCCGTGCTTTTCCTGCTCGGTCCGACTGCTTTTTTGTATTTTGTCTTCTCCTTCGCATTCGCCATCGGACTGCATCCTCTCGGTGCGCGTTGGATACAGGAGCATTACCTGACCTATCCTCCGCAGGAGACCTACAGCTATTACGGCATTCTGAACACCGTCGCGCTGAACGTCGGATATCACAATGAGCATCATGATTTCCCTTCCGTGCCGTGGAACCGCCTGCCGCAATTGAAAGCGACCGCACCGGAATTCTACAACACCCTGCATTACCATACCTCCTGGGGAAAGCTGCTCCTACGCTTCATTTTCGATCCCGCACTTTCCCTGTACAGCCGGATGGTCCGCACAAAGTAGGGGCGGATTCACGAATCCGCCCGAGGAAAGCAGGGTCGGATTCACGAATCCGCCCGAGGAAAGCAGGGTCGGATTCACGAATCCGCCCGA
>JAFGKR010000160.1 GCA_016928515.1 Bacteroidota bacterium
CGAGACGCTGAGACCGCCATGTCTGCCGACGCAGCATCCGTTCAGGATGCGGGCTCCTGTCGCCTGGACATGATCCTTGACGGGAGCAATCCCCGCGTCCGCATCCGGGCCGAAGAACCCCTGCCTGGATACGCCAACTTTTACCTTCCGCACTGTCCCGACGGCATCACGGGCGTGCGCGAGTACGGCCGCATCGTGTACGAAAACGTCTACGACAACGTCGATCTCGAGCTGTTTTCGGTGAACGGGCGTATGAAGTACAACTTCGTGGTGCGTCCGGGCGGACGTGTGAGCGATATTCGCATGCGATATGAAGGGGCGGAGAAGCTGGCCATCTCTGAGAACGGTACGCTTTCCGTCGCAGCACCACTCGGGAAGATAGACGAGGCAGTCCCCTACACCTGGGCCGGGAAGGAAGGAAACGAGATCGCTTCGCGCTTCCTGAGAAAGGGAAATACAGTTTCGTTCGAGGTAGCGGCATACGACGTAAACCAGACGCTCGTCATCGATCCATGGGCGACCTATTTCGGCGGGAGCGCGGCTGAATATGTTAATGGTGTCGCCACGGACGGGAGCGGTAATGTTATCATCACGGGGTATACATACAGTGTGAATATTCCCGTAACAGCCGGTGCCTTTCAGACCGTGCAGGCCGGCAGTACGGACGCGTTCATCGTGAAGTACGACGCGAGTGGAAGCCGTCTCTGGAGCACATATTTCGGCGGGAGCTCCGGTGATTATGGCCATTGCATCACAACAGCTGGAAACGGGGATGTCATCGTTGCTGGGGCAACGACAAGCAGCAATCTGCCCGTGACAGATGCGACGACGTATAAAGGAAGCACCGGATGGTTTGACGCCTTTGCCGTAACGTTTACCAGTGGTGGGCTCCTCGCATGGGCGACCTACATCGGCGGCACCCACCGCGATCTCGCGTATGGGGTTGCCATAGATGGGAATGGGAATATCATCATAGCGGGAGAAACCGCCAGTACAGATTTCCCTGTCACGAATTCTTCGACGCATGCAGGTGGTCCGCCCCTTGTGGTCGGGACAGAGGATGGATTTATCATGATGTATACGGCAGCAGGAAGCGTCCTCTGGGCTACATATTTCGGGGGATATGGCCGGAATGCAGTGACAGGTGTCGCAATCGATTCATACGGGGACGTACTCATCGCAGGGCATACGAGCAGTACCGTGTTTCCGGTCACGAACTCCTCGGTCTATGCTGGCGGAGATTATGATGCTTTCGCCGCAAAATTGAGCGGAGGTGGGAGCGTTGTATGGGCAACCTATTGCGGAGGAGGCGGCACTGACCGTGCACATGGTGTCGCCTGCGACGGGAACGGGAACGTGTTCATCACGGGTGAGACTTCGAGTACGAATTTCCCCGTTACCGCCGGTGCGTCCCAAACCACATTTGCAGGCATTGCGGACGCCTTTCTTGTGAAGTATGCTGCGAGCGGGATGGTACAGTGGTCAACATACTGTGGCGGAAACGGTGCGGATCTGGCAATGGGATGCGTCACGGACGGGAGTGGGAATTTTATCATCACCGGGTATACGATCAGTGCGAATTTCCCGGTGACGAACGCATCACACTATGCTGGCGGAGTCGGCTGGGATGCATTTATCGTAAAATACAGCAGCAGCGGAGCAATCACCTGGGCTTCCTATTATGGTGGGACATCGGAGGACAAGGCGCATGGTGTCGCCGCAGACATCGGCGGAAACATGATCATCACCGGAGAAACGAACAGCTCGAATTTTCCTGTTACCGATGCCTCATCAAATGCCGGTTCGTACGATGCCTTTGTCGTTCATTTCGATGCCGCCGGAGCAGTTCCCGTAGAACTTGTCTCATTCAGGGCAGAATATATCACCGAGGAGACGATCCTTGTCGAATGGACCACCGCCTCGGAGACGAATAATTTCGGCTTCGAAGTGCAGCGATCATACGATCCGGGCGTCGGCAAATGGAATACACGCGGATGTGTCGCAGGCGCCGGATCCGCTCAGTCACTGCAGACGTATTCCTGGACAGATACTGTAACCGGAGGGTGGTCTTCCCACCGCAGCATTTTCTACCGTCTCACACAGGTCGATTTCGACGGTTCGCATCAATGCTCTCCTATAGTGCAAGTTTTCCCGCTCCATGCGCCGGGGATGCCGGCTCTGCAGGCACTGTATCCGCAGCCTGCTGAGCACTCCGCTGTGATCCAGTTCGTACTTCACCGTGAGGATGCGATCTCGATCATGATCCATGACATGCTCGGCAGAACAGTGGCCACGCTGGTCAAGTCACGCCTGTTTCGCGCGGGATCATATGCAGTCACGGTGCATTGGCAGGACATTCCACCCGGGATATATCTCCTCCAGCTGAGGGGCTCGGATGGAACGGATATTCGGAAGATTACCATTCTGTAGGAAGGACTGGCCAAGCGGAGAGGCTACGAAGTGGTGTAAAGACACATCATAAACGGAGACACTCATGAAGCGATCTGTTTCCATCCTGTTTCTGGTTTTCTTTGCGTTGCTTGATTCAGCTGGCTGTCCCCTTGTCGTCGCGCAATCGCTTGAAATACATCGCCTTGAGCAGCGTTTGGCGAAAATGGAAAAAAACGATACTGCGCGAATAGGAACGATGCTTCTTCTGGGACAGGCATGCCTCCCTGATCAGGCAGAACGTGCAGCGGCGCTCGGCAGGGAGGCACTGACGCTCGCGGAGCGGCTCAAGAGCGCGCGGCACAGGGCTGCTGCGCTTTCCCTGATCGGCAGTTGCTGTATCGCAAGGAGAGATTACAGGGAGGCTATTGAAGCATACACAGACGCGCTTTCCGTGGCAGAACAGCTGAAGGAAACTAGAACGAAGATGCATGCGCTGTATTGGCTCGGTTTCGTGCTCGATCTGTCGGGAGAAAGCGCCAAGTCACTGGAGTATTTCGAACGAGCACTGGAGATCGCTCAGCGATCCGCCGATCACGCAGCAG
>JAFGKR010000161.1 GCA_016928515.1 Bacteroidota bacterium
CGTATTGACGCGGCTCGACGTCTATCCCACACCGCTGCGGAGCGGAAAGGCGGCTGCGATCGAGTACAGCGTGGCGAAACCCGGAATGGTGCAATTCGCTCTGTACGACGCGCTCGGCAGACGCATACAGGAGCTTCCCGCCCGTCAGAGTGAGGCCGGTTCATTCATCATGCACTTCCTGCCCGACATCCCGGCCCCCGGATTGTATTTTCTCCAGATGCGCTGCGGCGACCACATCCGGAATAGAAAGATAGTGGTTCACATGTGAGTCAGGCGGTGTATTCCTGATGACCGTCGTATATTCGTTTCATGAACCTCTACGCGGTCATCATTCTCTTCACACTCGTCGTCACCACCGTCCTGGAAATCTGGGCCGACATGCTGAACCTGCGGGCGCTGTCGCCGAAGCTGCCCGACGAGTTCAGGGATGTGTACGACGAGGAGGAATACGCGCGGTCGCAGAAGTACACGCGGGTGCGAACGAAATTCGGCTTTGTCTCCACCGCTTTCGACTTCGTGGTGATGCTGACGTTCTGGTTCACGGGCGGGTTCAACTGGCTGGACCTGCAGGTGCGGGCGTTTGAACTCGGTACGATCGGCACCGGACTGGCGTACATCGGCATCCTCGCCCTTGGACTGGGCATCCTCGAACTCCCCTTCGCCGTCTATTCCACCTTCGTGATCGAGGAACGCTTCGGCTTCAACCGCACGACGGTGAAGACCTTCATCCTGGATATCCTGAAAAGCATCGCGCTGGCGGTGCTGATCGGCGGTCCCGTTCTGGCGCTCATCCTCTGGCTCTTTCTCACCGCGGGCACCATCGCGTGGCTGTACGCCTGGCTGGCCGTGACGGCCTTCATGCTGGTCATGCAGTACGTTGCACCGACATGGATCATGCCGCTGTTCAACAAGTTCACGCCGTTGGAGGAGGGCCCGCTGCGCGAGGAGATCACGCGCTACGCGGATGCCGTGCGCTTTCCGCTGAAGGGGATCTTCGTGATGGATGGCTCGAAGCGATCCAGCCGCTCCAACGCCTTTTTTACCGGATTCGGGAAGAACAAGCGCATCGTACTGTTCGATACACTGATAGAAAAACACTCAGTGGAGGAGCTGACCTCCGTACTCGCCCACGAGATCGGGCACGAGCGGAAGAAGCACATTATCATCGGACTGCTGATCGGCATCGTCGAGACGGGAATCATGTTTTTCCTGCTCGGACTGTTTGTCAGTGAACCGGGACTGGCGCGCGCGTTTTACATGGAGCAGGTGTCCGTCTACGCGGGACTGGTCTTCTTCGGCATGCTGTATTCCCCCGTATCCTGGCTGCTTTCCATCGGTATGAACGCCCTGTCGCGGAAGCACGAATTCGAGGCCGACCGCTATGCCGTCCTCACCTACCGCAAGCCCGACGCCATGATCGGCGCGCTCAAAACGCTTTCCGTCTCAAACCTCAGCAACGTCACCCCGCATCCGGTCTATGTGTTTCTGAATTATTCACACCCTCCCATGCTCGCGCGCATAGAGCATATACGCGCAGTGGCAGGCGAAAAAATTCCGCATCGGAAGAACGTAACGCTTGGGATTCGAGATCTGCTCTGACAAAGTGCAAAGGACAAAGTGCAGGGTGTCGGAAGGATCTGTGCTCGGCGATTTCTTTTAAGGATTTATACCAGCGAGTCGGCGGCTCGCGAGTACAAAGGTGACGAACGTCCCTGCACTTTGCACTTTGCACTTTGTCCTTGCTGATCAAGCTGCGAATACACTCCAGGCTACCGCTTTACCTGATAAAACACCCCCCTCTCCCCGCGATGCTGCTCGATTTCCCCTTCCGCGATCATGACGTCGAGATACTTGCCGACATCGAGTGCGTGCAGGCCGAGTGACGCGCTGAGATCGTCGAGCGTGCAGGGTCGGACGCGGATGGTGGCGAGGATTGTTTCCCGGGTATTCTCGCTGAACGAGGCGACACTTCGGCGCAAGACGGGCTTGCCGATGACCTCGACCTCGTCGCCGAGTAGGGCGGCGATGGCCATGAGGTTCTCGCGCGGCATGGGCTGTACCCACGACATCGCTCCCGGGCGATCGAGCGAGTTGAGCTGAATACGATCGACACGCAGGCGATCGAACACTTCGCGAAAACACGCCAGTTCCTCGGGTGTGTCGTTGAGTCCGGGAATGAGGAACACCTCGAGCCAGACTTCCCCGTCAAACTCCTCACAGAACGTAACGAGTCCCTCGATGATTTCGGAATTCGAGAGATGTTTGTTCGGACGGTTGATTTGCCGGAAGATATCCTCTGACACGGCATCGAGTGACGGTACGACGAGGTCGGCCTGCATGAGCTCCGCGCGCACTTCGGGCTGCCAGAGCAGTGTGCCGTTGGTGAGCACGACGACGCGATGCTGCGGATAATGCTCCTTCAGCCACGCGATGATTTCCCCGATGCCGCTGTGCAGCGTGGGTTCCCCGGAACCGGAGAAGGTGATGGCGTCGAGATCCGGAGTGGTGGAGAGATATTTCTCCAGCTCCGCGATGACTTCCGCGGTGGGGACGTACTCCTTCCGTTCGAGCGTCAGATGGTCGGTTTTGCCGCATTCGCAGTACACGCAGTTGAGCGTGCAGACTTTCTGCGGCGTGAGGTCGATACCGAGGGAAATGCCGAGTCGGCGCGAAGGGACGGGGCCGAAGAGGTGTTTCATGATGACTGCTCGTTCTCGGGCGGATTCGTGCATCCGCCTTACAGTAATGGTTTCCGTTTGTCGTTCGATTTCATGATGCGCTTGACCATTTTACCGAATTCCTTGTCGCGCTTGCGGCGCTCGTGGTACGATCGCTGGTAATGGGCGGCTTCGCGCTGCATTTTTTGATAATTTTCGAAATGTCCGGCGTCGAGGTCGCCGCTTTCAATCGCTGCGATGACCGCGCAACCCTGCTCGATCGTATGCGTGCAATCCGCGAATCGACACTGTGCGGTGAGGTGTTCGATATCGCCGAAGGTTTCGCTGAAACCGGTGTTTGCACCGAAATTGCCGAGTTCGCGCAGGCCGGGGGAATCGATGAGCAGGGCGCCGTTATCCAGCATCAGCAATTGGCGGCGCGTGGTGGTGTGGCGTCCGCGGTGATCCACATCCCGCACGTCACGCGTGGCGAAGACATCTTCCCCGAGCAGGGCGTTGAGCAGGGTCGTCTTTCCCACGCCGGAAGAACCGAGCAGGCAGGCGGTGCGGCCCGGCGTGAGCAGATCGCGCACGGACTCCAATCCCACCTGCTCCTGCGTACTGATAAAAAGGCAGGGCACGTCGCCGGCGGTCTCGTGCAGTCCTTCGAGCATCATGCCACGCTCCTCCTCATCCACGAGATCCGCCTTGGTCAAAAGCACCACAGGGCTGATGCCGCCATCTCGCACCATGACAAGATAGCGTTCGAGGCGGTTGAGATTGTAGTCGCGGTCGGCGGACTGCATCAGGAAGGCGGTGTCGATATTGGCGCCGAGCAGCTGGTAATCCACATTGCGCCCGGGATCCTTGCGGCGCAGCAGCGTCCGGCGCGGCAGAAGATGGTGGATGAGGCCAAAGGTGTCATCGTTGAGCAGTTGCAGGGCAACCCAGTCGCCCACGGTCGGGATTTCCATACCGTCAGTGGCACTGAACAGCAGGCGGCCCGTCGGTTCGGCCTTTACTGTGCCACCTTCCCAGAGGATTTCGAAATTGTTGCGGTTGACTGTCGCGACGCGTCCCGGAACGAGATGCTCCTGTGCCAGCGCCTCGAATGCGACAGCGATTTCCGGTGTATAGCCAAGCTGATCGAGTTTCATCGGTTTGCCTCAGGCGTTCTGTCACTTCGAAAATACAAAAAATTCGGGAACACGGACGGAGCGGATCCGCATGGATACGACGGGAACATGGACGGGACGGATCCGCGTCATCCGTGTGCCCGTATTTATCCGCGATTGCGATCTTGCGTTGATTTTACCTACTTTACATCCGCTCACGCACCCTCGTTCCATTACGGACAGCAGCATGGCCGCATCCTCTCAACGCTCGACAGGTTTCATCGCTTTCATCCTGATCTTCGCCGGGGTCATTGTCGCTTCCGTCAGTCTGCAGGAATTCGTGGTCAAAACCACCGTCTCGGCGGTTTTCCCGAACTACGTCGTGTATACGGACATCCTCCCGTCCGAATGGATCATCATGAGTCGCGATCTCTCCGAAGGGGAGAGTTTCGGAAGGCAGCGCGAGCGCCTCAACGATATCTTCTTCGCCATCCGAAGCGGGGAATACGATTCGCAGGACCGCACCATGAACGAGCTTCGCGGCAAGCGTGCGCTGAAGGAGCATGTACTGCAGACAGAGCAGACGCTGTATTTCGTCAATCCGTATTTCGCGTTCCTTCCGCTGCATGTATTCCTCGCAGGGCTCGTATCCTTTCTCCTTTCCATGTTCCTCCCCGGCGCCAACCTGGCGTGGATCCGCGACAAACTCCTGCGCGAATACGAGCGCGTCGGTTCATTGCTGGAAAAGCAGTTTGACGCGCACGACGTCGATTTTCACGCGATTCTCGCCGCCGAACGCGATCGTCGCGAACAGATGCTGCGATACACCACGCTCCCGCAGGTCGTGGTATCGGAGGTCGAGGATTACTCTGGGCTGCGGCGCTGGGTGAACGGCGAGACGGCCAATCCCTTCATCCCGATCGCATTTTTTTTCCGGTATCGTATCTCCGCCTCCTACGGCAACGTAATCCAGGGACTCGTATCCGGTGGTGCTGCCATCCTCATTTTTGTCATCGGTCTGCGCGGTCTCAAACTCATCCCGGCCGAGGAACCCTCTCTTATCCTCATGGCGCTTTCAATCGAGTTCATCCTCCTGATCGTCCTCATGGTCACATTCGCGGGCTCCGCACAGGAGGAGCGGCTTGACCGTGTCGTGAAAGAGCTGGAAGCCGAGCAGCGAGATGCCATCAAACATCAGACCGAGGTGCTTCACGAGGTGCTCGGACCGGGCGGCGGGAGTGGAGGCAGAAGCGGCATCACCACAGGTGACAGTATATCGGAATTCGAGGAACAACGATTGCTCGACGAGGTGCTCAGCCTCATGCTCAAGGAAGCCGAACGCAAGCGGAGCATGTAAGTGGACAGCGATCAGATCTACATCCCCCGACCAGATATCCATGCACAGTTCGACCGCGTCTGTGCACGCACTGCCGAAGAAGGTCTGCAGGTCATCTGGTTTTTTGGCGAAACCGGCCAGGGAAAAACCTGGTTTCTCCGGAATTATCTCGACCACGTCCGGCAGGAGATCCTCGTCTCGTATGCGCAATGCTCATCGCCGCTCGGCAGCCAGTCCACGAACGTTCTCAAGCCGCATCAGCCGTTGAAGGATATATTCGAGGACCTGCTCGCCAACCAGGCCAACACCCGGCGCAAGCTCAATCTCATCAAGAATATCTCGCTCACTGTGCTGGCCATCATTCCCATCGTGGGCGATCTGGCATACGGCGTGAAGGAAATCCGGCGCGACCTCAATGAGTTCAAGAGCGGCAAACGGGAAGTGGATTTTTCGAACTTCATCCGGGAATACTTCGGTGATTTGAAACGTATCGCCGAGGAGACACCGGTGCTCGTCGTCATCGATGATGTGCAGTGGACCGACGTCCATACCATCGAGGCACTGCATCGCTTCTTCGCCGACCCGATATACCGGAGTGCACGCGTCACTGTCGTGCTCAGTGCGCGACGGGATGAACTCGAGTCCGCGCCCGAGATGCTGTCGCTGTACACACAGTTCTCGCAGGAACCGATTTCCACCGAGATCATCCTGCCGCCGTTCGACAGCGGTCAGATTCGTGACTTCTTCCGCACACGTTTCCCTCACAGTCCCCCGCAACCGGACCTGCTGCTCTGGCTGGAGCAGAAAACCGGCGGCAATCCTTTTTTCCTCCAATCCTACATACAGCATCTTCTGGTGGAGGACGTGCTGGATCCGCGCGGCACCGTCATGGGCGACCTGGAATCCTACCGCGGGCTCCCTGCGGAAATCCGCCTGGTGACAAACTGGCTGATGAAATCCCTGCAGGACGAGGATCTCACACTGCTGCTCACTGCATCCGTGCTCGGTTTTCATTTCTCCCTTCATGAGTTGACGCATCTCACGCGTCGGCCAACACTCGAGCTGATTCGCGGATTGCGGCGCATCCGCACGAAGCACGGCATTGTCGAGCCGGCGGGCTTTCGTCTGATCAACGGCAGGGAATCGACCGTCTACCGCTTCACGCAGCACGCGATCCACACGGCGCTGTACAATGAGCTCACGGCCGAAGAGAAGGAAGCGTTGCACCGCATGACGGCGCATTATCTCAACGAGTTGCGCCTGGCTCGCAGCAGCGATCCGGACGTGCAGAATTCGATCGCATCCGCGCTGATGCTGCACTCCCGGCTGGGCCGCGAGCCCGAGCTGGAGTATCAGTCCATCCTCATGAAAGCGCAGAATACAGCCGAGGATCTCAACGAAGACGAGATCATGGAGCAACTGCGCGGACTCTCTCCCGCGCTGGGACTGCCCATCGAACAGATCATGGAGACCTACCGTCAGGCCATGCAACTGGCACCGTTGCATACCAGGCATGCCGGACGCGAGCAGCTCGTCCTGAGCATTCCACAGGAGGAGCGCGAGGGCGACAGCCTCGGCCAATTCCTCGCGCGCGTGCTGGCCATGCTGCGCCGGGAGAACACCTCCGAGGCACATGTGCTGCTGGAGATGCAGATCAGCAGCGCCCGGCGACGGGGACAGCTCCACCACCCCATCCTGCATATCCTGTACGCCCTGACATCGCAGATGCTTGGTCGCGACATGGAGCAGGCCTTGCTCTCCCTTCATACCGCGGCCCAGAGTCCGGTGCATCCGACATATGCGGCGTTTGCCCGACTCGGCCTTGCGCTGTTCGAAGACGATGACGATGAGGCAACACTCGGCGCCCTACGCGAAGCGGCCGCCTACAGCGGCCGCCATCGGGGAATCGTCCATTCCATCGTCGCGTGGGTCATTCAGACACGCTTTGCCGGACGCGAGGAATTCGCTGCGATTCTGGAGCAACATCCCCTCCTGGTGCGTCCTTCCGAAATGCTCCAGCAGCACTACCCGAAAACTGCGGCTGTGCTTCGCAAGCGCTGAGGCGCGTGTCTTACGCCGTCAGCTCCGTTCCCTTGAAAAAATAATTCACCTCGAACGACGCGGTGTCCTCGGCATCCGAGCCATGGACGACGTTCCGTTCGATACTCGTGGCCATATCACGGCGGATGGTTCCGGGATCCGCCTTCTCTGGATTTGTCGCCCCCATCAACGAGCGCCAGCGCTTGATGGCATCCACCCCTTCGAGTGTCATGAGCACCACCGGACCGGAGGTCATGAATTCCATCAGGGAGGAGAAGAAGGGCTTGTCTCGGTGCACGTAATAGAAGCCTTCGGCTTTGGTCTGTGACAGATGCTCCATGCGCATGCCGACGATGCGCAGGCCTTCCTGCTCGATGCGTTTGACGACCTCACCGACGAGTCCTGCGGCGACGCCGTCGGGTTTCACGATTGCGAGTGTGCGTTGCATGGGAGTTTCCTGGATTGATTATGATACATGGAGTATTGATCGCTCAATTCCGAATCTTTTAATATAGGGGAAATGAGGGGAATAAGGGAAACAGGATCGTACTCCAAGCGTGCCCTGATGCTCTATGTGGCGGGAATTCGGATGGAACGACCGTACAAGGGCGACCTTCTAAATGAGGCAGAATCTCGCCCAGTAATTGCGAAATGCATTCCCCTCATTTCCCATTTTTCACTGATTTCCCTTATTCCCCTTCCTGTCTATTTCCTCGCCCCATGCAGGAATCCCCGGTACAACATCGCGTTCTGTATGGAAATGAACGCCTGCTTGTCGATGCTGTCGACGATGCGCTGGAACTCCCTGAGACGGCTGCGCTTGATCATGGAGGTTATGATGGCCATTCCGCCGGTGCCGCCCTCACCGGGAATGATGGTGACGCCGAAAAGGTTTTTGCGAAGCGCGTCGGCAATTTCGTCCGTATAGTGGCGGGAAATGATGTAAATCTGGTGAAAACCAATGGCGAGTTTCTGTTCGAGGAGGATACCGATCAGAGTTCCCATCGCAAAACCGGAGGCATAACCGGCAATGTTCCACGGATTGTCAAGCTGATTGAAAATCTGCCGGATGGCGATCACCCAGATGAGGGATTCGAAGAGGCCAACCACCGGCGCGAGCGTTTTTTTCCCCTGCACGGTGAAGAGGGTGCGCAGCGTCCCGAGCGAGACGTCACCGATGCGAAGGACGAAAATGAACAGCGCGTTGAGAAGAAATTCCATGATGTCATACCTGTTGAACAAAAATCCAATTTGTAATGTACGGAGAGATCACGTCCGTACAAACCCGTCAGATCCGTGCTCCACCTTGATCCGTTCCACCCGTCAGATCCGTGCTCCGCCTTGATCCGTTCCACCCGTCAGATCGGTACTCCGCCTTCATCCGTCCACCCGTCGAATCCGTATTTCGCCACTCACGCGGAACGATTCGATTTTCTCCCACTGTTCTGAATACATGACAGAATTTTATCAGCATTCGAGAGGATCCCATATGAGTGCCAACAGGCGAGATTTCATCAAAACCGGAGCGGCGGCCGTGGGCGCGTCGCTTCTTGCTCCCTACACCGGACTGGCGGGAACGCCCGACCATGACCAGGCAAGGCTCTTCGCCCTCGCTGTCAACGACGCCGGAGAATATACGCTTCCCCCGCTCCCGTATGCCTACGAAGCGCTGGAACCGCATATCGACGCACAGACCATGCGTCTCCATCACGATATCCATCACAACGGCTATGTCAAAGGACTCAACGCCGCGCTGAAAGGCATGGAAACGGCACGTACAAACGGGGACTACGCCCTGATCGATCGACTTGCCCAGAAAGCCGCTTTCCACGGGTCAGGTCATATCCTGCACGCGGTTTTCTGGCAGAACATGATCAGTGCAGACAAGAGCGGAACGCCAAAGGGATCGCTGAAGCGGCAGATCGAGAAGGATTTCAGATCGGTGTCCGCATTCACCGCACAGTTCAAGGGAACCGCGGCCACGGTGGAAGGATCGGGATGGGGGATTCTCGCCTGGGAGCCCCTCGGACGCCGTCTCGTCGTCCTCCAGGCGGAAAAGCATCAGAACCTCACACAGTGGGGAGCCGTTCCACTGCTCGTGGTGGATGTCTGGGAGCACGCGTATTATCTGAAGTACCAGAACAAGCGCGGCGAATACATCGACAACTTCCTGCGCGTCGTCAACTGGGACGACGTCGCCAACCGGTTGGAAGCAGTGATGTCGTGATCTTTGAGGACACGAAGACTCGAAGACACGAAGGGATTTTTTCTGGGGAGCACAAAGACGCCAAAACACCAAGACACAAAAGAAATTTTCGAACAGAAACACCCAGATAGTCCGCTGGGTGTTTCTCGTTGTATCTCTCCTTGGTGTCTTCGAGTCCTTGTATCTTCGTGCCCCAAAGAGAATTATTCCGTTTTCGGGTGGAACACCTTTTCGGTGGAAGCGACGATCATGGTTGCGGTGGCGTCGGAGGTGACGTTGGTGATGGTGCGGCACATGTCGAGGATGCGGTCTACACCAAGGATGAGCGCGATGCCGGTTTCCGGCACGCCCACCGAACGCAGCACGATGATCAGCATAATAATGCCGACTCCCGGTACCGGCGCCGTCCCGATGGATGCCAGCGTCGCCGTGAGCACCACGGTCAACTGCTGTGTGAGTGACAGATCCATGCCGTATACCTGCGCGATGAACACGGCTGCGACACCCTGATACAGCGCCGTGCCGTCCATGTTGATCGTGGCACCGAGCGGCAGCACAAAGCTGGTGACGGATTTCGGCGCTCCCACGTTTTCGCAGCATTCCATCGTTACCGGCAGCGTGGCAGCCGAGCTGCTTGTTGTAAATGCCACGAGCTGTGCCGGACGCATTTCCCGCAGAAATCGTCCCAGCGGTACATCCCGCGCCAATCCCTTCAGCAGAAGCGGATACACAAGGAAGGTCTGCACCGCAAGTCCCCCGACGACTGCGACAATATACCACAGCAGCGTCTGCAGGATGCCGAAACCGAACTCCGCGATGGTGGCAGCGATGAGCGCGAACACGGCATACGGTGCGATGAGCATGACGAAGTCCACCATCTTGATCATCGCGTCGCTGATCGCATCGAAAAAACCGATCACGCGTGATGCCTTCTCCCGGTCGATGAACAGCAATGTGATTCCGAGCAGCAGAGCGAAAAAGATAATCTGCAGCATCTCCGCCTGTGCCAGTGCCTGTACCACGTTTTTCGGGACCAGGTTGACCAGATAATCGAGAATGTCGACGGAGATATTCTGTTCGATGCGCTCCGCGGCGTCCTCCTGGTATGCTGCCAGCAAACGTTCCTTCGCGACGGCATCCATTCGCGTTCCGGGACCAATGACATTCCCGAAAGTCAGTCCGATCGTGATTGCAAGCGCTGTGGTGAAAAGATAGAAGGCGATTGTCTTCCCGCCGATACGGGCCATCTTCGTGATGTCATGCAGACTGGATACACCCACCAGGAGAGACGCGAAGACAAGGGGAATGGCGATCATCATCAGCAGCCGGATGAAGATGTCGCCCAGCGGTTTGATGACGGTGGCAACGGTGCCCTCCTTTCGCAATTCTGCGACATCGTTATACGCGCGCGTGCTCTCACCGGTTGTCACGCGCAGGTTTACCATCCCCGAGTCCTTCTTCCGCATCTGGCGGAACATGTGGAGGATTTCCGCCTGATCGGTGGGACCGAATGTCACCACACGATCGCCGGAGATGAGGACGACCTCATCCCAATCCCGGATCTCGATCTCCTGCGCCTCCGCGGCGGAAGCCGGGGTGAGCAGGAGCAGATGCTGATCGACGGCAAAGAACACTCCGAACACGGCGCCGAGAAGGAGGCCGAGAAGGATCTGGATGTGGAGGGGTGGTTTCCGGAATTTCATCGGCTGGTGAATGAGTACAGTGGTCGGGGATGTGATTTTGGCAGATTACGCAGAGAATCAGATCACAGATTTTCTCTGATTCATGCACAGATTTCCTCGGATTGTTTCATTCGAAAAAACCAATCTGTGCGAATCTGTGGGAAATCCGCGAGAATCTGTGATCTGATTCTCTGCGTAATCTGCCAAAATCTGAATCCCGGTCAAATCAAATCCGTACCGGCTGGCGCCGTGCACCCCACTCCCCGGGGTGCGCATCGAAATGTCCCGCGCAGACGGCGCCGCAGGATCGGCAACAGCTGTTCTCATCGAGTCCCCAGTGCGTCAGCTCATACCCATCGCGCCCGATGAGCAGTGCACCGCACCGGTGGCAATACGTGCTTCCTCCCTCCGGATCATGTACGTTGCCGGTGTATACGTATTGCAGACCGGTCCGCAGACCGATCTCCCGGGCCCGTTGCAGCGTCGCTGGTGGTGTGGCCGGCACATCGCGCATCTTCCAGTCCGGATGAAACGCCGTGAAATGCACCGGCAGATCCGGACGCAACTCCGTCGCGATCCACTGCGTCAATGCCTCCACCTCCTGGTCCGAATCATTGTGCCCCGGAATCAGCAGCGTGGTGATTTCCACCCAGACATCGGTTTCATGCACGAGATAGCGGAGCGTGTCCTTCACCGCACCGAGATCCGCGGAACAGAGTTTGCGATAAAACGACTCCGAGAATCCCTTGAGGTCAACGTTCGCGGCGTCCATGAAACGGTAGAATTCCCGTCGCGGGGCGTCGCACACGTATCCCGCCGTCACGGCGACGGAGCGGATTCCCTGCGCCGCGCAGGCCTGCGCCACGTCGATTGCGTATTCGTGGAAGATGACCGGATCGTTGTACGTGTACGCGACGCTGCGGCAACCGTGTCGCGCCGCGGCCGCGGCGATGGCCTCGGGCGTGGCGAGATCCGCGAGACGGTCCATCTGGCGGGACCTGCTGACGTCCCAGTTCTGACAGAAGCGGCAGGTGAGATTACAACCCGCGGTGCCGAAGGACAATACCGCGCTTCCAGGATGAAAATGGTTGAGCGGCTTTTTCTCGATGGGATCGACACAGAAACCCGAGGAACGTCCCCAGGTGGTCAGTACCACCGCACCATCCCGGTTCATGCGCACGAAGCACAAGCCGCGCTGTCCCTCCGCCAGCCGGCAGTGCCGGGGACAGAGGTCGCATTGCACGCGTCCGTCTTCGAGCATATGCCAGTATTTCGTTGCGACGGTGTCCGTCATTGAGTCATTCCTCCATGTTGTACTCCGCCGAGCCCGCTCTCTGCATCTCGCCGTCAATACCCACAGTTGCACCCTGGTGCATGCCGGCACCGGTGAGCGGACCACCCAGTTCCAGCGAATGCATCCACAGGTTTTCGACTCCCATGGTGACGCTCCCTTTCAGGACTGCTTCCATCTCGAAGGGATCGGCGTCTGCCTTCATTGTCAGACTGAAATCGAAATCCGCGAGCTGTGTCCCGTCCTGCGATTTGACATCACGGAGCCGCAATGTCACTTCCGTCGGTGTCAGCTTTCCCTGCGCGAATCCCTCACCGATCTCTTCCAGCATCCGGTTGTCAATGACGATATCCTCCCCGACCGTCACGGTCCGGCCGTCGAGTACCTGCCTGATGGAAGCATCCATTTCCTTTTCCTTCACCTTGTCGGTGAGATACTCGCTCTCCTCCTTCGAGAGGGGCTTGCCGTCCTCACGCCGGATGCTCCATCCGGAATGCACGACCACCGTCGCCGCGTCGAGATCCTCAGGCGACGGCTGCGCTGCCGCTTCATCCCCGAGACGCTCATACACGTAGATGATATCGGTGACGGGCGGCGTGCTGATTTTCGGCTTCCGCATGGGCTGCCGCTCCTCCTCGTACGCATCCTCATACCGGATACGATACCGGCTGAGTTCGTCGCCATCATAGGCGAGGATGGTCCTCACCGCACGCTTCCGCTGCTTCATCTTCATGGGGAACGACTGTTCCTGTCCCTCCGCCATAACGGTAAGCGAACCGTCCATGGTCATGGAATCGACGGAAGAGACGGTGATGCCGACCGGCAGGCTCTTATTCTGAAACGTTACAGTCTGGGACGAAACGGGGACGGATACACACAGGATCAGCACAAACAACTTGAAGCAGTGCATCGGACCTCCGGGGATGATACATGATGCGACAAGATACACATCTCCGTCCCGCTTCTCAATGGGGGCGGCGGCGAGGCGTCCTCCAAAAGCGAGGCTGTCTGATGACCCCGGAACATGTATCCCCCTGATGCGCCTCGGACACAAGCCGGGCACGCATCGGGCGACAATTGCCGGGGTGGACTCTCATTCCCCGCAGGGTTATATTTCTTTATTACATCACATTTCCGGGAATCATCTCGCCTGAAGGAGGATTCAAATGAAGATATACACGACACGTATTCTCACTGCCCTGTTTCTGTTTACCTTCCCGACCGTCCTCAGCAGCCAGGGATGGACACCGGTGACGTCGGGAACAACGAGTCCACTGCGCGGTGTGTTCTCCGCCTCTGCCCTGCAGACCGTCGCCGTCGGCAACGACGGACTCATCATCGGTACCACGGACGGCGGCAGCACCTGGACCACTGCCAATGTCGGCACCACGGAGGATCTGCACAAGGTGTTCGTCACCAACCTCAGCATGCCGGCAATCGTGGCCGTCGGTGACAACGGTACCATTCGGTATTCCATCAATGTCGGTCTCACCTGGAACAGCTGGAACGCCGGCACGAGTGAAAATCTCTATGATATCTATTTCCATGACCCGACTGCCATCACGACCGTTACCATTGTGGGGGAAAGCGGCGTCATCCTCTACAGCAACAACGGTGGTGCGACATGGGTGATGCGTCTCAGTCCCGTACCGAAACGGTTGAACGGGGTGTTTTTCACAAATCTCCTCAACGGTGTGATCGTGGGTGACGGGGGCGTGATATTGCACACGACAAACAGCGGCGCGGCGTGGAACCAGATCACGAGTGGCATCAGTACCAATCTCAATCACGTGTTCTTCCGATCGCCCACACACGGAACCATCGTCGGCGACGCAGGACTGATCATGAACACCACCGATGGCGGCCTGAACTGGAGCCCGGTGACGAGTCCGACATCATTCAATCTCGAACGATTGTTCTACGCCGATGCGAACCACGGATGGGCAGTCGGTGATCGCGGCACCATCATCCGTACCACCGACGGGGGCGCGACATGGAGTACACAGTCCAGCGGGGTTCTGACGCATTTGAAATCGGTGTTCTTCACCGACACGCTCAACGGCATGGTCGTGGGGGAAAACGGGCTGGTGCTTCGCACGACGAATGGAGGCATCCCAGTCGAGCTCGCTTCTTTCTCCGCGTCCGCCCGGATCGACGGCAGTGTGGCCTTGGACTGGATCACGGAAACGGAGAGCGGGAACCACGGCTTCGAAGTGCAGCGGCGAAACGGTTCGGAGTGGGCTCTCCTGGGATTTGTTCCGGGGAACGGGGATTCGAACGAACGGCGATCATATCGGTTCGTCGACACCGATGCACCCCGCGGCACTCGTCTCGAATATCGCCTGCGGCAGATCGATTTCGACGGCAGCTGGGAACACTCTCCCACCGTGACCGTCGAGAATGACGCGGCGACGCAGCGGTTGACGTTGGAAGCTGCTCCAAATCCGGCCCGCGAGATGTCCGTTTTACGGATGCAGCTCCCGATGGATACGGATGCGGTACTCACAGTGTACGCGCTCGACGGGCGCCGTATCGCCCGCTTGCATGAGGGCCCCCTGCCTGCGGGGAGCCATGCGTTCCGCTGGAACACGGCCGCTGCTCCGGCCGGGATGTACCTGGCCGTCCTCGATGCGAACGGAATCCGCAACACGTGCACACTCATTGTTACCCGGTAAATATCGAGATCCACATGCAACACCCGCACGACGAACAGCCCCGCACGCCGATGCAACTGCAGGTAAAGTATCTTCTGCAGGCACTTGTCGTCATCGCCGTCACCGGTTTGACCATCCTGCTGCTCAGCCGGTTGTTTCCGTTCGAGCTGAGCGGCCGTTATATGCAAAGTGCCGAATTGTATTTTCTCGTAACGATCGTCAATCTCGTGTTCTTTCACACACTTGCGTTTCACATCGTGGAAGAAACACTGCGCCGTGTTTTGATCGGCACTGCGATAACGACGCTCGTTGCTTCGGCCCTGCTGTACGGGATTTACTACCTGGTGGCAATCGTTCAGTAACGTGCTGCGAATCCTTCGGGAGACAGTGACCGGGTTACCCGGGCGACGGACTGAAGAACAGGTCTTTTCCAAACATCCCACATATTTCCACTGCTTCGGAGCAATCCATGATCATCACAACCACACACGGTATCGAGGGGAAAACCATTCAGGAATACAAGGGCATCGTTACAGGGGAGGCGATCCTCGGTGCCAACATTTTCAAGGATATGTTCGCAGGAATTCGCGACATCGTCGGCGGACGCTCCGCCACGTACGAACGGGAACTGCGGGACGCCAAAGACATCGCGCTTCGTGAAATGGAAGAACGCGCTGTGGCCCTCGGTGCAAATGCCGTCGTCGGCGTGGATCTCGATTACGAGAATCTTGGGGCCAGTGGCGGCATGCTTATGGTCACGGCCAGTGGCACCGCAGTGACAATACGCTAGCACGACTTCGCATCCGATCATCTCATCGCACAAAAGCACAGCGGGCCCGTCGAACGACGGACCCGCTGTTTCGTATGGGGGCGGCATGCAACGACGTCAGTGGACAACGAGGGTACGCGTCACCACCTCGCGGGAGGTAGTCAGGGAGAGGATGTATGTTCCGGCGGAAACGCGTGTCCCTCCCACCGTGCTGCCATCCCACCGTACGGAATGTTCCCCGGCGGGCAGCTGAACGCGGGATAATGCGGCCACTTTCCGGCCGAGCAAGTCATACACGTCCAGAGCGGCGAATCCCGACTCGGGGAGATGATACGTAATCGTCGCCGCGGATTGCTGCGACATCGGAGAGGGGTAGCTCCCCGTGATCGATGCACCACGCGGTACACTCGCGGTCGGAGGGACCGGTGTCGGTCCCCTCGGGGTAGCGGAAAGAATCATGAAATCATCGATCAGTGCTTCAGTGAGCACATCCGGCATTCCGGCTGCGCCGTTGGGCGGGACGTCCAGCACGATACGCACGCGCACGGCATCGCTCAGCCCGATTATTTCTTCCAGCGGCAGGGTGAGTTGTGTCCAGTCCGGCGCCGGCTGCTCCGTTTCAAAAGCCGTTGTCCAGGTCTGCCCATTGTCATCGGACAGCTGCACGCGAAAGACGGTCGGGGGAAGACTGGCCTGCGGGTTGACCATCAACGTAAAGAAGTAATACAATCGGATCAGCGGTGCCGTGGCCTCCCGCAGATCGAAACGCGGCGAGGTCAGAGTGGTACGTCCGTCGGGTAGATATTGCAAAAAATCGAAACCTCCCCGGGCACCGGTCACATAGCAATGCGATCCAGTCTCCGTGTGATCTTCACCGGGCTGGAGAAACGGGCCACCGTACTGCCGCATATCAACACTCTGCGGAACACCCCGTTCCCAGGCGCCCTTCGTCGCACCGTCGTCCGAATCACCGACCGTCCATCCGAGATCTTCCTCGAAGGGATCGACAAAGAACCCATGATAACCGACCAGGAAGCGCCACGGCGTCCCGCCCCGGGTATCCGCGGAGAAGCGTACCTCCCTACCGGACAGGCTTTCCGTCGCGACGATCCAGTACGACACCATCGTCCCGGCGTGTTGTGCAGGAATCAGCGCCTCCATCTCTCCCGTCCCGGTCGGTATCGCATCCACGCGATGGTCGGTCCCGCTGCCGTTGAGACGATACATCACGTGGACATCCTCAACACCGCTCTCGGGAAGGTTCGCTGTTTTCAGAAGAAAGCGCACGGGATAGGGATGGAGTGTATCTTCGGTATCCGCGACGGGGATGTGGCGGAAATTCGAGACCAGGAAAAGATCGGGACCGATATGATGCCGCGTGAAGGCGGCGACGATTTCACGGTAATGCGGCGTCCCGTTGCTGAGGTCCCCGTCATCGTCATCCGCAATGAGTGTCTCGATGAACCACTCGGCGAAGGCGACACCGTCATCCGGATCATCCGGCAGTCCATACTTCGCGAAATGGGACAGATCTCTTGCCACGGCAAGCGAGGTGGACTTCCGCAGATCCCAGAAGGCACCGGAGAGTATTTGGCCGTCGTGATGTCCTTCGCCGCTCAGACTGTCGGGATAGATCATATCGTTTTCAAGATGCCGCATGACACGGTCCTCATCGTCGGCGAAAACGCCGGTCCCCATGGCAGGGTAATCCGTGATCATCGCCGCGTGCAGATCCGCCGTGCCTTCCTGGCAGGAGCGATTCTCCATACCGTCGCTCGCACCGAGTTGCTCATACATCTTGATGTTGACGCTGTGCCCGAGTTCATGATACAGCACCATCGGTGACGCCGCCATACGCATACTCTCGTGCCCCGCGGCGAGAAAACGCACTTCATTCCCGTTCGACATCGCATTGGGCATCTGTCCGCCGAACTCTACGGACACTTTTGTCTGGAAATCCATCGCGTCGAAATCCGGATCGATGCTGCGAAGGTAGGTTCGGTTATAGTTGGTATGGTAGAAGAGGATACGTTCGAACTTGTGGGAGTTGCTGTCGTCCCACAGCAGGTCAAGCGTTCCGCCGGGCTGGACGGTGCCGCTGTAGCCGCCGTTCTCGTGATCCGAGAGCACGACCTTGCACCAGGGACCCTCGAAAGTTGCGGTCACCGCGGATTCGGTCTGGAGATCGGCATCGATACGGCCATCGGCGGAAGTGGTATACCGCGACCCAGCAACGGTGACGTACATGTCGGCGAAGGACTGATCCGTCAGTGCGGCTTCATGCGGATGCACGAGAGTGACTCCTCCATGCGCGTGGACCTCTGTTCCGGCATCAAAACTGGTGGCGCGTCGCCAGAGCAAATCGCCGCTTCCGGCGTCGACGTACGACGTCCAGGTCTTCCCATTGCGTTCGCGGACGGGTATCTCATACACGACATGGTAGCGGAGATTCGAACCCTGGCCGATCGGCAGCACGGCAGTGCGACGCGCCGCGACCTTGCGGAGTGCGGGCTCGACATCGAGCCCTTCCACCGCGGCGGACCAGGCGTCGGACACACCGAGGCTGGTCTCCCCGGTGACGTTAATATCCGGATACACGGCGGCACCGTACATCGCGACGTTGCCGTTGGCAAACAGCCGAAGTTCCACCTCGGAGAGGAGGATGTCCATCCCCGCATGCTGCTGCCGCCAGGTGATGTACCAGCGTCCGCGAACCTTCGTCACCCGTTGCAGCTGCAGTTGCTCCGGATCGACCCCGATCGCCGGCCGATAGGTCCGAAGAAAAGCCGCGGCGGCATCGCGTACATTGTCGTCGGTGATGCGGTCGTAGCCGGGGATTCTCAGCGGCGGTCCGAACGCGCGATGGACGCTCCCGGTTGCGGGATGGGGAAGCACCGTCATCCCGTCGGGCAGAAGCAGACGGGAATCGATACCGCGTTGCGCCGAGGCATCGTCGAGTCCGACGACGGAAAGGGCGACCTCTCCGCTTTGCTGCGGCAGAACGTCGGAGGCGTCGGTCTGTGCGAATATGAGGGGAGACAGCAGGGTAAGAAACAGGAGAATAAGGAAAGGAAATCTGAGCCGGAACATGAGGAACCTCTTTGCGTTTTCTATGTCATACCAGAGACAGTCCGCACAGAGGAAAATCACTCTCTCGAGGGAAAAAAACGAATCGGTCAGGATTCAGCCGAAGTCCATGATGCTTCCCTGCTCGTTGTGACCGGATCTGTCGACTCGGCGCTGACGGACGGGAAGCAGCACGATAAAACGCACGCCCCCTCCCTCGACGGACTCGCAGCGGAGCTCGCCAGCGTGTTCATCGACGACGATGTCATGACTCAGTGACAATCCCAGCCCCGTCCCCACTCCAGCTTGTTTGGTCGTGAAAAACGGTTCAAAAATCTTTTCCCGCAGATCCTCGTCAATACCGCCCCCGTTGTCTTCCACGGAAATCTCAAGCTGTTCTCCTTTCCGCTTCGTCTGAATGCGTACGATGGGTTCATATCCCGCATCCCTGCGCTTCAGTCGCATGTCATTGACCGATTGAAAGGCGTTGTTGAGCAGGTTCAGCATCACGCGGGCCATATCCTGGGGGACGAGATCCACAACGCCGGCCTGATCGTCGTAATGCTTTTCGAGCATGACGGTGAAATCCTGCACCTGCGCCCGCATGCCGTGAAAGGCGAGGGTGACGTATTGGTCCACGAAGTCGTTGACGGCCGTCGGCTCCGGCTCTGAAGGACGGTTGTGCGAGTGCAGCAACATGCTCTGAACGATGCGATCGACGCGTCGCCCGTGCTCCGCGATCTTGCGTGCATTGATGATGAGCTCCTCGATCAGCGGGGTCACATGCTGAGAAAATTCCATCGGCTTCGACTCATATTTCCGCAGGACATCGCTGAGTTCGTCGGTGATGTCGACGGATGATTCCGCGAAGTTGTTCACGAAGTTGATCGGGTTCTTGATCTCGTGAGCGATGCCGGCGGTCATCTGTCCGAGGGAAGCGAGCTTGCCGGCTTCGGCAAGTTGATCCCGGGCGTCCAAGAGCCGCTGGTCGGCGAGCTGCAAGCGGGATTGCTGCTCCAGCAGTTGCTGCCGAATCCGTTTCGTTGCGCTGCGTTGTTCTTCGAGCTGTTGCTGCAGCGACTGGCGCTCCCGCTGCAGGCTGCGGGCACGCAACCAGAAGAGCACCGAGCCTGCGAGAGCTGCGATCAGGAGGGGAATGAGAATGTCCATGTCACTCTTTCCGGATATGCCGGATCGTCTGTTAGCGTTTCAGGCGGCGGCGGGGTGTTATATGTACTGCTCGCGCAGCAGTGCGGCGACGGAGTCGTCGAGCAACTCGGCGCGATGGAGTTCCTCGAAATAGCTTTCCAGTTCTGCAGGCTGTGCGCGAAGTTTTTCCGTACCACTGATGTCCAGCGTGATTTTCCCGCGATGCATCATGATCAGGCGTTCTCCGAAATGGACAGCCTGTTGCATCGAGTGTGTGACCATCAACACCGTCAGTCCATCCTCAGCCACAATGCGCCCCGTCAACGAGAGCACAAGCTCCGCGCTCCGCGGGTCAAGCGCGGCCGTATGTTCATCGAGCAGAAGAAGATGCGGACGATGCCAGGTGGCCATCAGCATGGTAACAATTTGCCGTTGTCCACCGGAGAGTGTGGCGACGCGTTGATGCATCCGCTGTTCGAGTCCGATCCCCAGTGCGGCAAGCCGATCGTGGATTTCTTTCCGCACCCTCGCGGAGAGCGCGAATCCCAAATCAGATCGCCGTCCACGGCAGGCTGCAAGAGCGAGATTCTCCTCGATTGTCATCTCGGCCACAGTGCCGCGAAACGGGTCCTGAAAGACACGCCCGACAGATGCGGCGCGGCGATGCTCGGCCAGGGTACCGACATCCTCGCCCTCCAGAAAAATGCGCCCTGTATCGGGCCTCTCGGAGCCTGCGATCACATGCAGCAGGGTGGTCTTCCCCGATCCGTTCGAACCGACGAGAATAACGAACGACCCCCGTGCGATTTCCAGATCGATATGCTGCAGCGCTTGTACCTGTCGGCCGTCACCGTCTTCGTAAGACTTCGAAATTGATTGAAGCGTGAGGGCAGTCATCGCACGGCCTCCTTCGGCATGCGTCTGCTGAGCATCTTCCGCACGAAAGGGGGAAGAGTGAGAGCGAGCAGCACCACGACCGCCGCGACCAGTTTCAAATCCCGTACTTCGCCGGACTGCACGAGGGCGGCGATGATCAGGTGATACAGCAGGGTGCCCACGACCGCCCCGAGCAACCGAAGCGCGAAGCTGCGTTGCCCGAATAGTGCCGCACCGACGAGCACGTACGCCAGTCCCATGACAAGCATCCCGGTCCCGTCCGTGATCGCGGCAGCATGAAAGAACTGTGCGAACATCGCACCCGACAATGCAGCGAGTGCGTTGGAGAGCACGAGCGTCGAGACGACCATGGTGGAGACATTCGCCCCGACCGCCCGTGCCGCCGACGGATTTCCGCCCGCTGCGCGCATCGCCAGGCCGAAGCGGGTTCGGAAGAACACGGTGAGCAAGACCAAGAGCACGACACTCACGGCACCGGCAAACAGCACCCATACCAGGTTCTGACTGGAGAACGGCATTCCCAGAAACACCAGCATCCGGTCGGTATCAAACAGTGCGCGAGCGGCCGCTTCGGCATACGTACTCAACGTCACCTCATCGATGAAGGGATAGGATCCCCCTCCGAGAATATGTGCATTGATATTGTACAGCGCGGTCATTACCAGGATCCCGGCGAGAAGTTTCTGGATTCCCAGACGCGTGACAAGCAATGCGGTGCAGAGGCCGGCGATCCCACCACCGATCATGCCGAGCAGTGTCGCCGAAGCGGGATTCATTCCGCCGATCATCAGCGCGGCAGCGACAACAGCGCCTGTGCCGAAGGACCCGTCGACCGTGAGGTCGGGAAAACGCAGAATCCGATAGCTCAGGAACACTCCCAGCGCGAGCGGAGCGAGAATGAAACCCTGCGCAAGAGCGCTGACAGCTGCCGAGATCACGTGCCTTCCTCCGTATCCCAATCCGCGGACAACGGTTGCACCAGTACGACACCCCGGATAAATTCGCTTTCCACGCTGCTGAGTGTCTGCCGGTCATCGTACATCAGATGGAGCACCGTGTGAATATGCTCCTCGTCGAAGAGCGAACGGATGAAGTCCCCGGTATCGAATGTCCCCGCGGGAATCGGCCGATAGGAAAACACCGCCGTATGCAGGTGCCCGAACAGTCCCACCTCTCGCACCAAAGGTCGCAACACGTGTGAGGGGCGGCGGGAAAGAAGTCCGACCGTGACCGTCATGGTTTTCTGAAAGGCGGGTTCCGTTGTGAACGAAAACTGATCGCGCACATCGCTCAATCCCAACTGCAGGCTGGAGGAAGCAGGCGAACGCTTCAGCGTCGTTCCGATCAACCCTGCGGCTTCCGCGATCATAAGGACGACGGCGGAGGAGTGGTTTCCCAGCGCCAGCTCAGCGAGTGTGGACATCGGCATCCCGCGTCGCTGTTCCGATGCCTCGAAGCGGATCTCCTCGCTGAATGCGGCCTCGACGGAAAATCCGGAATACACGGAAACGGTGGGAACAAACACCCGGTCTTCGATCATGTAGTCGGGATGCCCACGGCCGTCGGTCGGGATGCAGACGGCGATGCCACCGGCTGCAAGGAACTCTCCGAACTGACGCTCGATACCGCTTGCGAGGTCACCGAAAGCGCCGATGCCAATCCCGACGGACGGTGCGGGAAACCGCACCTGCGGATAAATCGGTGGCTGCATGGAGGGTGGACTGAACAGCGTCGGCGAAGCTTCCTCCGGCTCCCCTATCCCGGAACGATAAAAGAGGCCGGACTTGTCGGGTGCCTCGTCCATCGCTTCTTCCCCGACATCCGCTGCCGCTGTCATCTGCTCCGGGAGCAGCAGGTCTGTCAGACCGGAAAGCTCGAAGATGTCACGCACTTTTTCCGATGGTTCCTGGATTCGCAACGCTCCGTTGATCGTCCGCATCTGCTTGATGTAGATGAGCAGCACACGGAGCCCGGCCGAACTGATAAAGGAAACGGCACTCAGATCGAGGTTGATCGTCAGGGCTCCTCGATGAACACAGGATTCCAGTTCCGTGCTCAGCGCATCCGCCCAGTACGCATCCAGCTTCCCCGACACCCGAAGTATCGGTGACTTGCGTGATCCTGATCGTACAATTTCCATACTCTGCCTTTCACCGGCCGGAAAGTGCGGTACCTACTCCTTTCCTTCCAGAACGATATCCGCGCGATCGATAATGTCCTGCGGGATGGTCAGACCGAACTCCCGCGCCGCGTCCAGGTTGACAATGTGATCGAACTTCGTGATACGTCCAAGAGGAATATCCTCTGGACTCTCCCCACGCATGATACGGGCGACGTAGCTCGCGGCCATCCGTGCACCCTGCGTATAATCCGGAGCAACGACAATGATCGATCCCTGCTCCGCCTGTTCGTTGACAAAGGAAAACACAGGAACGCGATTTTCCCGCGCAACCTTCATAATACTCGAGAACGTGGCGCTGGTCATGTTGTCCTCGATCTGACAGATCGCGTCGATACCGCGGTTGATGAGGGACTGTGTGGCCTGCGGAACAGAGGTCTTGTAATTCACGCCGTATGTCTCGACGGTGAGGCCGGCATTGGCGCCGGCTTCGAGTAATCCGTTTTTGTAAAAGACGGCGTTGCGCTCGTCGGGATTGAACAGCGTGCCGATACTGCGTGCATCGGGTAACACTTTCCTGATGTAGTGCATCATCGATTCGAACGTGGTATTGGTATACACGCCCGTGAGATAGGGAAGATGGTCGGTGTCGGACTGCCCAACGGTGGAGATGACGAAGGGATTCGCGACGACCATGAAAACAATGGGTACACCCTCGCCCCGTTTCACTGCCGGTTCAAGCGTCGAGGTCTGCAGGGAAATAATCATGTCCGTCCCGTCCGTTGATGTGGCATCGATCATGGAGAGCACGGTCCCATTATCGCCCTGCGCATTCCGTTTGACGATGATGTAGTCATCCACTTCCTGTAGTCCTGCTGCCGCAAGGCCCTCGCGGAATCCTTTCTCCGCATCCCTGGTCTGACGCAGTTCCTCAAAGGCAATCATCGTCAGTTTCCAGGTCCGTTTTTCCTGATCCTCTCTCTTGACCTCTTCCTGTTTCTGACAGGAGAGCAGGAACAGGAGAGACGCCAGGAGCGGTACGAATACCGTCATGTTTTTCGCGGCCAGTCGGGAAAACACAGTCATGATTCCTCCTCTGAAGTATATCGATTGAAGACCTTTCTGCTCACTCGTTGGTGGATCCGTGATACTCCAGTGCCAGTACGGTCATATCGTCGGACTGAACCATCCCTCCGGCATGAGAACGCACATCCTCCAGGACGCGCGAGACCAGCGCCTCGACGCCGGGTGGCCTGTCCTCGGTCAACAGCTGCTGCAATCTGGCGTCGGAATATTCTTCGCGCTCCTGATTGAACGCTTCGACGATGCCGTCGGTGTAGATCAGGAGGCGTTCTCCGGGATGCAGAGTCACGGTGTTCTCCCTGTACGTGAATCCTGCATCGACTCCGAGCACGGTCCCCTTGACCGGATCCAGATGCGCGGCGGCTTCCCTGTCGATTTTGAACGGTGGATTGTGTCCCGCACTGCTGTAGGTGAATGCGCCGCTCCGGATGTCGAGGACACCGTAGAAAAGCGAAACGAACATCGATGAAAGGTTCTCGGAGCAGAGGGATCGATTCACCTGTGCGAGACACTCTGCCGGAGCGGTCCCCTGCAGTGCCTGGGATTTCAGCAGTGAGCGGCTCGCGGCCATGATCAACGCCGCGGGAACACCCTTGCCCGAGACATCCGCGACAGCCACCCCGAGGGCATGGTCACCGATCTTGAAGAAGTCGTAAAAATCGCCCCCGACGCTGGAAGCGGAGTGCATGGCGGCAAAAAGCGAGAACTCCTGATGTTCAGGGAAGGCCGGAAAATGTTTCGGAATGATTTCCTGTTGAACACGGTTGGCGACTTCCAGCTCACGATGCAGGATCTGAAGCTTCTGATCCGTCTCCCGCGCCTCACGCAGGGTCAGCACCTGGCGTGCGGTTTTCTCGATGGTCAGTTCCAAATCCTCGAAATCGATGGGTTTCGTGACAAAATCGAAAGCACCACGATTCATCGCCGTGCGGATGTTTTGCATGTCCCCGTAGGCGGATACGATGATGGTCTTGAAATCCCCGCCACCCCGTTCAGCGACTCTCGAGAGGAAGGTGAGTCCGTCCATGACCGGCATGTTGATGTCGCACAATACCACATCGAGATGGGGCATCCGTTCGACCATGCCGAGCGCTTCCTTTCCGTTCGCCGCAAAAGCGAACTCGTACTCCCCCTCACGGATTTTGCGCCGGAACCGCTGTCTGATGAGCAATTCGAGATCCGGTTCGTCGTCGACTACCAATAGATGCGTCACGATCCAGGTACCCTCACCAGTGGAAAAATATGTGATGTTCATACAGGAATTACGTTCGGTAAAATACGGGATTTCCGGACATTATCAATTCGTCATGGGAAGAAGGATGCAGGTTTCGGACGGTTTCCACCGGATCGATGGAAATCTGACCATCGATGAGGCTATCGGGCAGACACCCCGGCCTCTGTTGATCGGCCCCGCCAGAAAAGCAGTGCGGCAAAGAAGATTGCGGAAGCGAGGAAGGAAAACAACGGAGGGAATCCGTATGCCGTGGGCACAAGACCAATCAGGAGGGATGCAGCTGCCACCACGAGCGCGTAGGGCAACTGCGTACGGACATGATCGATATGGTCGCAGGCGGACGCCATGGAACTCAGAATCGTCGTGTCGGATATCGGCGAGCAGTGATCCCCGAAAACTGCTCCGGCAAGAACAGAGGCAATCGTGCCCAGCGTGACGGTGTATGCGGGATCGGCAGCAAGCCCGGCATCCTGACCGAGCACCACGGAAAGCGGAATGACGATGGGCATCATGATGCCCATGGTACCCCAGCTCGTTCCGGTGGCGAAGCTGATCACCGCGGCGACGAGAAAGGTGGCGGCCGGAAGCCAGCGTGGGGGGAGTGTCCCCTTGAGAAGCTGTACGAGGAAGTCGGCGGTATGCAATTCAGCGGTGATCTGTCCGATGCTCCATGCAAGCGTGAGAATGAGCATGGCGAGGAGCATGGATTTGAGTCCGTTGAACCAGGCGTCCATGGCCTCCGTGATGCGGAGAATGCGCTGTCCGACGGCGAGCGCGATGGCGACGACGCAGCTCAGGAGAGAGGCCCAGAGCAGTGCCTGGTAGGAGTTCGCCTGACCGATCACGTTGCCGATGCCGTAGTCGTTGCCACCGGCGGCAGCGATGGCTTCGGTGCCGGTATACCAGAGTCCCCCGAGTGCCCCAAGCACGACTGTGAGGATGGGAAGCGCGGCATTCCACCAGCGTGGACGCACGTGCCCCGCCGGCATGACGGCGGAGCTGTCCGTCAGATCCGTCGCAAGCTGCGCTCCGTCACGGAACAGCCGGCCTGTTCTCCGCGCCCGTTGCTCAGCTGCGGCCATGGAAGCGAAATCCCTCCCCGACACCGCGATCATGAAGCCGAACAACAGCGTAAGGATGGGATAGAAGCTGTACGGCAGCATGTCGAGAAAGACGGCGTAGGCGTTGTGCGCGGCAAGATCGACGCTTCTCATGGCGGAATCGATGAGTCCGACTTCGTACCCGATCCAGGTACTTATGAAGAGCACCGAGGATACCGGTGCAGCCGTGGCATCGACGAGGAAGGCCAGTTTCTCACGGGAAATCCGCAGGCGGTCGGTGATCGGCCGCATGGTGTTGCCGACGATGAGCGAATTGGCATAGTCGTCGAAGAAAATCAGGAA
>JAFGKR010000162.1 GCA_016928515.1 Bacteroidota bacterium
CCCAACAATGACGATTACTTCTCCGGGACTGTATTCTGATCAGAGCAATGGACCTGGAGGAAAAAAATGGAAGAACGAACCCTGCAAACCAGCGATAGTCAAGATAAGCCGGTAAAAAACCGGAGAATTGATCTTCGTCTTGAGGCGAAACAAAAGGCTCTGCTCGAGGCGGCCGCGACGGTCACAGGACAAAGCCTTATGAGTTTCGTCGTGTCCAACAGCCTGACAGCTGCCCGGAATGTATTGCATGAATACCGGGCCACGGAGCTATCATTCGCCGATTTTGAAAAATTCATGCATATGCTTGAAAATCCCGAAGAACCGAATACGGCCCTGTTGAACGCTGCCAGACGACACAGACAGAAAACGAAATCGTCTCATGACCTCTGATCTCTGTTTCTCAAAGCTCTCTCCCGACTTCGATCGCAAGAGCTTCGATTGTGGTGTCCCCGAGCTGAATGACTTTCTCGGCAAGAGAGCAAGGAAGCACATGACGCAGAAGATGAGCGTCACATACGTGCTGCACAAAAAAGACGAAGCCGAGATTCTGGGATATTATACGATCTCGATGGCGGAAATCAGGACGATCGATCTGCAGGAAGAGCTGATCAGAGGACTTCCCCATCATCCGGTACCTGCGGTTCGGTTAGGTCGATTGGCAGTATCGAAATCGCACCGGGAGAAGGGCTATGGGAGTGTGTTGTTGTGGGACGCAATTGAAAAGGCTATTTCGTTGTCGGAAGAAATTGGGGTTCGCGCCGTCGAGGCACATGCAAAAGACGATCCGGCCAGAGCGTTTTATCGTAAACACGGTTTCATCAGCCTGGCGGATGACACAAACCATCTCTACCTGTCGATAGATACAGCCCGTAGGGCTCTCGAGCGTCTGGAAGAATCCCCATCAATATCCGACTGAGTATCCGCTGCGTGCCTGGAAGGGAGAACCAGCATGCTCCGCGTCTCGATGACCGCACCCGTCCGATGAACAGAGACTCTTGTGCCGATTCCGATAAAAGCATATGTTGCTCCCATTCAACATCCACGTCCTTCCCAAGGAGAGGATCATGCTTTCCGTTCGCCGCACCTTCGCCGAGCTCTTCGCCCTGCTCTCCGTCCTCACCATGCTCGCTCCCGCACAGACGCGCACCATCACCTTCACCGGCGTGAAGGAAGGAAGCACCGAGGCCGTCACTCCCGACAGCATCCGCGTATATAACCTGACGAAGGGACGCGACACGCTCCTGATCGGAAGCACCACCTTCGACATCGACTGGCTCACCGGCGTGGATCACACCGGTAGGTTGCTGGAGGATTTCACGCTTTTCGGTGGATTCCAGGACCCCGCTGGAGGCACGACCTCGCTGCATGTGTCCCTTCCGCAGACCGGTGTGCTGCGAATGACCGTCTACTCCCTCCTTGGCGCGGAGGTCGCCTCGACGTCGGTTTCCCTGAGTGCCGGCACCCACCTGTTCCGCCTCGATGCCTCCGGAATCGCAACCGGTACATATATCGTGACTGCATCGACCGGACGCGAAACGCGGGCGCTCAAGGTCAGCACACTGCGAAGCGCGGCATCAGGCCCGGCGCGTATCTCCTACGGCGGCGCGGTGCCTCTGCCCATGCGGAAGGCCTCCGCAGATATGTACACGTTCATCGGCCATGCGCGCGGCTGCCATCCGGACACGCTCTCCAATATCGAGCCGGAAGCCGGACGCAGTTACCAGTTCACGTTCACTCCCCTCCCCTCCGATGGCCTCCTGACCGGTCCTTGGATCGAAGTCGCAAGCGGCGACATCCCGCCGCAGGGCGGCATGCTCACCGTCTCGACACCGGGGACGCCGGTCACCGGCCTGCAGATCACGGTTCCGGCGCAGTCGTATCCCGAAGAACGGAGTTTCACCGTTTCATACGCCGACATCCTGAATCACGGATTCGATGAAAAGGTCACCGTCCTCTCTCCGCTCATTACGTTCTCGAACGGCGGCGGGTACGCGGACTCGGCGATGCTGATCCGCATACCGATCCGGCTTCCCGCGGGGCAGTATGCCATGGCGTTTTTCTACGACAGGGACACGCATTCGCTCGAGGGCATTCCGATCGTGGCACTGACGGACGACGCGGTGTACGTCGCCACCCGGCATCTCGCCTCCGACCACCTGGGCTTCGCCAAGGCGCAATCATCCATGCGGACGCTGCGGGCGTGGATCGACGTGCTCGTCCTGGGCATCGAGACCGAAGAGCTCACCGGGAAAATATCTACGGGCTTCACGCCGGGCGTGGATGACTGGGAGTTCATCAACTGGGGGTCGTATCTCACACCGGGCGGGCACTGTACGGGACAGAGCCTGACGGCCATCTGGTATTACGTGAACAAGAAGCTGCGCGGCGCGCAGGATCTGTACAATCAGATGGACAAGGTGCATGCCGATTCCATGTGGATGGACAACACGCGCGGCTATCGTTTCGCCTCCGTCGTCTGGAAGGGTTTGAAATGGGAGGATCGCAAGAACTGGCTGTACGGCTACTTCCAGCAGATAGGCCTGACAAAGTTCTCAGTGGACAGCCTGCACTACCTGGCTTTCGCGTTCTCGATGCGGACCACCGGCAAACCGCAGCTCACGGAAATCTGGCGCCTCGACGGCGGATGGAAGGGACATGCGATGATCGTCTACGAAACGGACGGCGGAACGCTCCGGATCGCCGATCCCAATTATCCGGGCAAGAAGCGCGAGACGCGTCTCAACAACAATGGAAGCTTCATCCCATACTCCTCCGGCGACAACGCGGGGAACGTGGGGAAAATCTACCCCCTCATCCAGTACATCGCCAACTCTGCAATCGCCTCATCCGGCGCGCTCCTCGAGAGGTGGAAACAGACTTTCGACGGGAGCATCGGCACAGTCCCGCCTGATGTCTTCCCGGCGACCACGCTGTTTCATGTCCGCGAAAACGAACAGGATGCCTTGCCGGAGGAGCTCCTCATTGTCGGCGACACGGCGATCGTGGTTGCAACCTGCCCGACCTGCGCCGACAAGCTCGAAGGAGACCGCACGCCCATTCTGCTTACCGACGAACAGGGGAGGTTCATCTCGTGGTCCGATACGGACGGCCGTCTGCGTATTCCCGCACCACCAGGGACGATAACGTACGGTCTGACCGTTTACGGATATTCCGGGGCGGGAAAAACCGGCCTCGGCTATATCGATTTCCGCTGGCTGAGCCTCACCGGTGTCAAGCCGTTCATTTCAAAGATCACCCCGGCAACCGGCAAGCCTGGCGACGAGATTCTCATCGAGGGCACGGGTTTCGGTGACGACAGGAGCACGGGCGCGGTGACCATCGACGGTCTTCCCATGACGGAAATCTCTGATTGGAGCGACACGGCCATTCGCGTGAAGGTTCCGCTGAATGCGAAGGGAGGATTCATCGTCGTACGCCGGGAGAACGTGGAAAGCAACAGGAAATGGTGGCTGGTGGATGTGCCCGTGACCATCACCAGCGTCACCCCGCTGCATGGACACTGGGGAGATGTCATCACTGTCCGCGGGACGCGCCTGAACAAGGTGATGTACGTGCGCTTCAACGGACACATGTCTCCCGACATGCCTCCCAATGCACCGGGCTGGAACGATACCACCATCGTCGCACGCGTGCCGAACAACTGCGTCGAAGGTGTGATCACCCTTGATATCACTGGCAGTGTCAACGTGGTCACGGGTCCTCACTTCACCCATGACACTGTCGCTATCGTATCGGCAGATCCACCCGCGGGTCCCGTGAACACCATCATCACCATCAGCGGAGAGCATTTCGGCCAGGCCTTCTGGCCCGGCAGTCAGGTCACGGTCGGCGGCGTGGTGGCGGAAACGATATTGGACTGGACCGATACGACGATCAAGATTTACGGAAAGAACTCAGGCAGGATCGCGGTCACGGTCTGCGGAAAGACCGTGTACGGTCCGACGTTCACCATGACACTGTAGGGCCGCAGCCGTGCGGGCGTTCGGATTCCACGCGTATGCCCAAGCGAAGTGTCGGAAATCCGAACAGCATCTATCGGAGGCAGGAGGTCAGATCGCGCTTTCCGGAACGGAATCGGCATCGATGCACTCGTCTCAGGAGCCGGCACGATTCGTGTTCACTGTAGCGGTGATTATGACTGAGAGAGAAAGGATTTCACCATGGGCACACAGCAGCTCCTTCAAATCGTCCTCGGCGTCATCGTGATCGCCATCGGTGTCGTCGTCGGCATCAACATTTTTGATGCGAACGCGCAGGAATCCAGCAAGGACGCCATCACCGAAGACTGCCTGCTTCTCGCCTCGGCCGCGCAGGGCTACTACTACAAACCCGCATACATGGGCGGGGGTGACAACAGCTTCGAGAATATTGCCATCGCCGACTGCGGGATGAATGCCGCGGGAAACGAGCAGACAGGCGAAAACACGAATGCGATCTATGTTATCACGGGAAGCGGATCGCTGTTCACCGTCTCCGCAACTTCCAACAGCGGAGACGAGAGAACAGTCGTCCTTACCTGCGACATGTCGCAACCCGGCGACAACCGGATCTCCATATCCTACAAGAGCTGGTAAACCGATCAGGATTGGAGGCGTGAGCGGCGGCGTCCGTTCTGTGAGGAGAACGGATGCCGCCGCGATCCGTGCGTCCGTGTGTACGAGATTCCCTGCAGGTTGAAATGCATGCGGATTTCCTCCCTTTTCCATTCCATTGACATTCGGTGGGGATGCGTCTATTTTGAAGGTTCAGTGTTTTTGTACATGCGAGCCGACGGCTCGTGGGTACACACGATTTCTTTTGTACTGGCGAACCGGTGGTTCACCCCCACAAGCCACAAACCAAACCGCCTTCTGCGCCTGAAGTGCATACGGCGGATCTTCGGCGGCCAACAGCCAATCCTGCTGCGTCCCGCTTCGCATGACTGCGGCGGACCTATGGCAGCCAACGACGCTCAATCCGTATCCTCACAGATTTTTTGTGTACCACAGATCCCATGACAGATAACGACACCCAGCCCGATCCCACTCCCGATGACATCCCCGCCACCCTGCCGCTGATTCCCCTGCGCGACGTGGTGATTTTTCCTTTCATGATCTTCCCCATTCTCGTGGGAAGGGAATCCAGCATCTCTGCGGTGACGGAATCCATTGAGCAGGACAAGTTCATCTTCGTCTGCGCCCAGCGGGATCCGGAAGACGAGGAGCCCGGAATCGAAGGCCTGCATCCGGACGGCACGGTCGCCCGCATTCTGCAGGTACTGAAGCTTCCGAACGGATTGATGAAAGTGCTCGTGGACGGTCTCTTTCAGGCTTCCGCCACCAACATCACTTTCCCGAAAAAAAGCCACTACCGCGCGGATATCGAAGTGATGCGTCCCCCGGTGCTGATGAACACCGAGCTGAAGGCCCTCATGCGCCAGCTCGACACCGTGTTCGAAGAATACGTCCGCGTGCACCGCGACATCCCGAATGAGTCGCTGCTTGGCTACGATCACATCGACGAACCCCTGCGCAAGCTCTACTACGTCAGCGCCAACCTGCTCGTCGACATCCCCACTCGGCAGTCCATCCTCGAAATCCGGGAAGTCGTTCAGCAGTACTACCACCTCATCCGCATCATCAACGACGAGCTGGCCATCCTCAAGGTCGAACACGAGATCGACGAGAAGGTGAACGAAAACATCCAGCGGTCACAACGAAAGTTCTTCATCCAGGAACAGATCCGCATACTGCAGCGGGAACTCGGGGAAGACGAGGAAGTGGAATCCGGGGAATTCGAGGAACTGCAGGAACGCATCGTCGAGTCGGGCATGCCCGACGACGTGATGGCCAAGGCCATCGAGGAGATGGACAAGCTGAAGAAAACACCGATGATGTCGCCCGAGGCCACCGTCATCCGGAACTACATCGACTGGCTGGTGGCGCTGCCGTGGGCGACGTTCTCAGACGACAACCTCTCCGTGCGCAACGCGCGACGCGTCCTCAACGCCGATCATTACGGGCTTGAGAAACCGAAGGAGCGCATCCTCGAACACATTGCCGTGCTGAATCTCGTCGGCGAGATGAAGGGACAGATCCTCTGCTTCGCCGGTCCTCCGGGCGTGGGCAAGACCTCGCTCGGCAAATCCATCGCGCGCGCGCTCGACCGGAAATTCGTGCGCATCTCCCTTGGCGGCGTCCATGACGAGGCGGAAATCCGCGGGCACCGGCGCACATACATCGGCTCCATGCCGGGAAAAATCATCCAGGTCATCCGAAAGGCGGGGACCGCGAATCCCGTCATCCTGCTCGACGAAATCGACAAGATGAGTCACGACTTCCACGGTGATCCGACGTCGGCCATGCTCGAGGTGCTGGATCCCGAACAGAACAGCACCTTCACCGACCACTACATCGACGCGGAATTCGATCTTTCCAAGGTGATGTTCATCACCACGGCGAACGTGCAGTACCAGATTCCCCTGCCGCTGCAGGACCGCATGGAAATCATTGAGCTGCCCGGCTACCTCGAGCACGAGAAGCTGGAAATCGCCAAGCGCCACCTGATGCAGAAGCAGATCGCGGAGCACGGCCTGCAGGGGTTCAACGTTCGCTTCGAAGACGATGCGCTGATGCGCATCATCCGTGAGTACACGCAGGAAGCAGGTGTACGCAATCTCGAGCGCAGCATCGCGACCGTCTGCCGCAAACTCGCGAAGGAAATCGTGTTCACGATGAGCGGCAGCGCCTCGCGAAAGAAAGCGGAGAAAGACCTGTTCACAGTCACCCCCGAACGCGTGGAGGAATACCTCGGGGTACCGAAGTACCGCAGCCGCCGCCTCACCCGTACGGGCAAGGTGGGCTCGATGATCGGCCTGGCATGGACCAGCGTCGGCGGGGATATCCTGCACGTGGACGTTTCCATGATGAAGGGGCAGGAAAAGCTCACGCTGACCGGACAGCTCGGGGACGTGATGAAGGAATCCGCCCAGGCCGCATTGAGCTATCTCCGATCCAACGCCGAACGGCTCGGTATTGCGGAAGACGCATTCGAGAAACGCGAGTTGCACATCCACCTGCCCGAAGGAGCCATTCCGAAGGATGGTCCTTCCGCCGGCATCACCATGATCATGGCCATGCTCTCACTGCTGCTGGGAAAGGCGCCGCAGCCGGACATCGCCATGACGGGGGAAATTACGCTGCACGGAGACGTGCTGGCCATCGGCGGACTCAACGAGAAGCTGCTCGCAGCGCGGCGACACGGCATCCAGCGGGTGCTGATCCCGGAAGACAATGCGAAGGATCTCGCGGACGTGCCGAAGAAAATCCTCCGCGGATTGAAGATCATTCCCGTCGCCACGGTGGATGACGCGATTCCGCATGTGTTCGGATATCCTCGAAAGCGTAAGCCGTCTGTATGAAACTACCGCCGTACCTATTCTGACGATTCGAGCTTTCGAAGCGCAAAGCGCAAAGCGCAAAGTGCAAAGTGCAAAGCGCACAGCGTCCCTGCACTTTGTACTTTGCACTTTGTACTTCCTGATCTGCAATCTGTCATCCGCAATCCCCATGGAAACAGTCCTCTCACTCATAAAAAAATCCACCACCTTCTTTGACGAGAAGGGCATCGGCGAACCGAAGCTCTCCGCGGAACATCTGCTGTCGCACGCGCTGGGTGTGAAGCGCCTGCAGATGTATCTCCGCTTTGATCAGCCGATTCAGGAGCAGGAGCTCGAGAGCTTCCGCGACATGGTGCGCCGCCGATTGCGGCACGAACCGGTACAGTATATCGTCGGCAGTACGGAGTTTTACGGTCTGGAATTCGCCGTCTCCCCCGCCGTGCTCATTCCGCGTCCCGAGACCGAGCATCTGATCGATGCGCTCCTCGATCTGCGGAAGGAGGCGCGCCTGAAAGCCGAGCCACGCGTGCTCGACATCGGCACCGGCAGTGGTGCCATTGCTGTCGCGCTGGCGAAGCAACTGCCCGACATCCACGTCACGGCCACGGATGTCAGTCAGGACGCGCTGAATGTCGCGGAAGCCAATGCCTCGCGCAACGGTGTCACGGATCTATTGCAGTTTCTGCATCACGACATCCTCACCGACCATGTGAACGGACTCGGGGCGCCCTTCGACATCGTGGTATCGAATCCCCCGTACATCCCGAAGGATGACGTTGCGTCTCTGCAGCCTGAAGTGCGGGATCACGAGCCGCTTCCCGCCACAACGGATGGCGCGGACGGACTGCGCTTCTACCGCCGCTTTGCGGAGCTGGTCCCGGAACTGCTTGCACCCGGTGGCCTCCTCGCCGTGGAAATCGGGTACGGACAAGCGTCGACAGTGCGGGGTATTTTCGCGGACGCTGGTCTGCGGGATATGTCGGTTCGGCAGGATTATGCGGGGATCGATCGGGTGGTCACTGCCTGGCGATAGGACAGGAAGACGGCTTGAATTCCGTCCTGCAGAAGTCTGCAGGGATTGACAGAGTACTGATAACCTGGCAATGAAATGGGGGGTGGATAGAAAAACCGCGTGCGCCCTCCACTGGAGGGCGCACGCGGCAAATCTCACAGGCGGGATCGCTCAATAAGAAAATCGAGGGTCGCGGGAGCGGCCTGTTTTGCCCGCACCCTTTGGCTTGAAGGATTTCTGTCCCCCACGCTCATCCTTCTTCCGGTTTCCACCGCTCTTGCGATCGGTCCGGAATTCGCTGCTCTTGCCTGTGCCACGGGACTCACCG
>JAFGKR010000163.1 GCA_016928515.1 Bacteroidota bacterium
CAGGGCCGCTTCGGCATCGGTGATTATGACAAGGCGCTCAGCACCTCGTTTTATGCCATCCCGATCTGGAGCGACGGCCGCTCGAACAACGGTGATATGAATGTCTACGCCGCGTTCGTTCCGATCGACCATGTGATACCTGTCGAGCTGTCATCTTTCACCGCCGACGTCCACGGCAGAATCGTCACACTCCGGTGGCGCACGGAATCCGAAGTCAACAACGCAGGCTTCGAGGTGCAGCCCTCGAAGGATGGCGAAGAGTTCACGACGAGCGCATTTGTGCCGGGCTTCGGGACGTCGCTCCTGCCCCGGCAGTACGAACATCACGAGCCGATCGACCGACCGACGTATTACCGCCTCAAGCAGATCGACTTCGACGGTACTTCTGAGTATTCGCCTATTGTGCAGGCCGTCCCTGCCGCACCCGATGGCGTCGAACTCAGGCAAAGCTTCCCGAATCCGATGCACGGCGCCACGACGATGACCTTCCTGCTCGAACATCAGTCGGAGGTTTCCCTTACGATCTACGATGTGCTCGGCAATCCGGTCAAGACCATCGTATCCGGGACGATGCCGAGCGGTTCGCATTCGGTATCCTGGTACGGACGGGACTCGCGCGGTAACCGCGTCGCACCCGGCGTGTACATGTACACCCTGAAAACCCCCGATGCGCTGATCACCAGGTCGGTGACGGTGCGGTAATGACGCAGACACGATGAATCCGCCGCGGACGCAGTTGCCTCTCCGTGCCGGACGACAAGGAGGCAGAGTCACACGGCTCTGCCTCTTTCGTTCTCACATGCGTGGGGAGATGACATGGCCTACCAC
Organism: Bacteroidota bacterium; assembly: GCA_016928515.1. Classification (GTDB taxonomy): domain Bacteria; phylum Bacteroidota; class Ignavibacteria; order SZUA-365; family SZUA-365; genus BM516. The sequence continues at coordinate 829 of JAFGKR010000163.1, forward strand.
GCCTACCAGCTGAACAACTGCGGGAGCGGCGATGCATGAGCGGAGACCGCGCATGCGTTGACATTTCAGGGACGTATCGATAGATTGTGCCTATTCACGAAATACTCTTCGCATCGCTGACGAAAATCTGGAGATGTACCATGTTCGCAAGGCTGGTTTTAGCTTCAATGCTGATGACAGGTCTCCCCGATGCGCGTGTTCTGGCACAGACGTCCTGGGAATCCCTGCCCGGTCCGCTGCACGACGTAACTGTCGGATATGTGAATGGTTTCGAGACATCGGGTGCCGGAACCTGGGATATCGCCACATCCAATGGGATATATGTCTCCACGGACAAAGGCTTGAACTGGATGGTATATTCCTCGTTCCCTTACCCACAAACACCAGTCATGGGCACCGTGCGACTTGACGAGAATACCATGCTCATTATTGGGGGCTACTATGACCTGTATCGGACAAGCGACAAAGGGCTCACATGGACACGTCTGCCGTATCTTTTTCCTGATCGACCAATCGGAGTGTGCAGGATTGCAGCTCTCGGTTCGGACCTGTTTGCACATACACAATACTCGCTGTACCGGAGCACAGATCACGGCAGCACATGGGCAAACATCACTCCCGGTTTTCACATCATGCCCCAAAGCCCTTCCCTCGTGGTCAAACCCGACCGGGGGGAGCTGTACCTGGTCAGCAGCGACAACGGCATCAATGTGAGTTCGAACCAGGGAGAAACATGGCTTCCTTTAGGCTTCCCCTCCATCCCGACGGAGTTGGTTTCCGCTGCTTTCGTAACCGCACTCGGCGTGTATCCGGATGGAACAATAATCGCATCAAGCAGCCCGGACGGACTCGTCCCCGGAGGCATATACGGAACGAGCGACAGGGGGACACAATGGAACAAGTTTTCCGAAATGCATGCCGACGACATATGGATCTCAAATACGGGGGCCGCATTCGCTACTGCCGGAATGGGGCACAGCCGGCAGAAGAACGATCTTTACGTAAGCATGGACAGAGGGAAAAACTGGACACGGACATCAATTGTGGATCTGCACCGGTTGGCAGGGCTGATGAAGTTTGATGGGAGTACTGCGTACTTCCTGAATGGGGACGTGCTCTCCACGACAATCGATAACGGCGCGACATGGACCTCGAAAACCATCCGCGGCGAAGCACGATCCGGAATTCAACTTCTTGAAGGAACAGCATCCGGTATCCTCATGGCCGCCGGGCAGGATCTCACGATGAGTACTGACCATGGCGGACACTGGACATCAATCTCCGCAGGACTTCCGAGCACGAACGTTTCGAGTATTCACCTTTCGGCAGCGGATCAGATCATTCTGACCCTCTCCTCCGGAGAAACCTTGCTCTCCGATGATCTCGGCTACACATGGCAGCCGGCGCTGCTTCCCCAGACGGTGACCACGATCAACACTCCCTCCGCAGGCGACGGTGGCTCACTCTTCGCCGTCGCTCTTGTTCGATCGGCGTCTGGTCAGCCGCTCCGGTACAGAATCGTCCAGTCGACGGACACCGGTAACAGCTGGTCTTTTGCCTCTGACACCTCCGATGCGGGCACTGACATGCGAATCCTCGCCGGGAACGGGACCGGGACATTGCTGGCGCACGGCTCGGATGGACTGTTCCGCTCCACTGACAATGCACGAACGTGGATACGGATCCCGGATCATGCACCCGGAAGCAGCATCGCCGTGATCCATGCCGAGGACTCGGAAAACACCTGGCTGATTGGAGCAAACACTGGCCTGTACCGTTCCAGGGATAACGGTGATACATGGATGCGCATCGCGGAGCATTCCGGTCCGGTATTCCGATGGAGTATTGCTTCATCCTGCCAGCATATCTGCTATTCGGCTCTCGGCTCCGTCGACGGGATCCGATACGTGCGATTCTCAGCAGACGGAGGCGACACATGGAAGGATTTCTCCCAGGGCCTCGGCGACTTTCCGCTGAACGACCTGTGCATCGCCGGAAAAGTACTGTTCGCCGCCAGCAATCTCGGTATCTTCCGCCATGGCGGTGCGCGCATGGATGCACTTCTCCAGCCGATGCCGCTATCGCCTGCTGCGGGTTCCGTGCTTCCTCCGGACTCCGTGCTGCTCACCTGGAGCAACGTCTGCGGAGCGGAAGGGTATGACCTTCAGGTCAGCAGCGACACTGCTTTCGCTGTTCTCTTCGCGAGCCATGAGAACGTATCACTTGCGTCTCGCATGCTGCGGCATCTTGAAAACAACACCACGTACCATTGGCGCCTACGTGCACGAAATGACGATACGGTCAGTACATGGTCGACACCGCCATCCTTCTTCACCATCCTGGAACCGGTACCGGAAGCCCCGCTCCTGCTTTCTCCCCTCGACAAGACGCGGAACATCCCCCGTCGAATCCTGCTGGAATGGTCTCCGACACAATACTCTTCACAGTACACGCTGCAATACAGCACGTCCAGCGATTTTCGCTATGATGTCACCGAAATTGATTCCGTTTCCGGGACGAACATCCTGATCGGAGAACTTCGTTCCAATCAGGAATATTTCTGGAGAGTCGCTGCCGGGAACGCGCGTGGAAAAAGCGATTGGTCAGCGGTCTGGTCATTCCAGACAATCATGGATATCCCTGATGCTCCGCTCCTCACCTCTCCACCTTCTCTTTCCTCAGTCCCCGAGAGAAACATCGCTCTGCGCTGGGAGAGCATGAAGGATGTCACGCATTTCACTGTGCAGGTTGACGAGGACAGTACTTTCGATACGCCTGTCATCGAACAACGTACCGTCTACAGCGCACACACCGTCCCCCATCTGGCACACGGTCGTAACTTTTTCTGGAGAGTATGTGCGACCAATCCCGTCGGGACGAGTCCATGGTCTGACACCTGGTCATTTCTGACAGAGCAGGAGATGCTGAGCGCTCCCGGGCTGATCTCCCCGGAGAATGACGCACGGGATCTCCCCGATACCATTCTCTTGAGATGGAGCAAAGTTGCAGATGCCGGGGCGTATCGCATTCAGCTCGCATCCGATCCGGAGTTCGGGTTGAACACGATCGACACCACTGCAGGCACCACGGAACATGTCGTCACAGGGCTCATGCGTAACTCCCGGTATTTCTGGAGAGTCCGCGCAACAGCGGGTGATGCGGAAGGTCCCTGGTCAGTGACGTGGAACTTCGAGACACTGGCTCAGGTACCTGCGGTCCCGCTGCTGGAATCCCCGGGCAACTCAGCCCGGGAACAGGATCTTGAGCTTGTCCTGTCATGGTTCCACGCTGATGGTGCGGTGTCTTACGACGTTCAGGTTGCATCTGATCCATCGTTCGTCCCTGCCCTCATCGACTGGCATGATGTTCACGATACAACTGCGTTCATCTCCGGTCTGGATGAGCAGGCTGCATACCACTGGCGGGTCCGCGCTGTGAACGCCGGTGGAGCAAGTTCCTGGTCGGAAACCCGGTCCTTCACGACCAGAAGAATCAGCACCTCCACGGAAGAATCACGATCCCTGGAGGATTTTCGCATCCTGCCGTGTTATCCGAATCCCGTGCACACGCATGCGACATTCACCGTGTATTCAGACCGCAGGGAGAGGATTTCCCTTCGCATATATGACTGTCTCGGAAAACTGAGATACTCCACGATGCATATTCCGCATGCCGGCTGGACTTCGATCACGTTCGATGCGACGGCATTGTCTGCGGGATTGTATCATTATGAACTCCGATGCAAGGACGCATATGGTCGGGGGATCATGATGGTGCTGAAATGACGGTGTCGTGCCGGGAGAGATGCCATCCCCTCCCTTCTTGACTTATCGTTAATCTCGATATATACTTTCATAGTCTTTTATCCGATAACCAGACGATATTGCTGTCCGGCTAGCGGAGATGGGACACAAATGATGTATTGCGATAAAATCTCCTTCCGAGCTGGATTTGCACGCAGCGCCCAGTGGGCCGAGATGAATCTGGGAGCCAGATCTGTCGCCTTCGGATAGTTGCATACTGCGAGCGGATATGAATCGTTCGCGAACGGCCTGAGCTGTGGAGCTTCCGTGTATCGCGGCTTCTCATTCGGACTCCAGACTATAGCGAGGGGATAAGGAGCGATCACCCTCGGCGGTTGCACGGTTACCAGCGGCAATAGCGCCATCGCATTTTGTGGAGAGACACAAGCAAGCGGAAATTTCGGGGTCTCCGTGGGATACGAAACGATCGCCACTTCCTATGCCGACATCGCAGTCGGAAGATTTAATGTTGTCAGCGGATAGGCGGAATCCTGAATTGGTATCGATCCGGTTTTCGAGATCGGGTGTGGTGCGTCGGCTTCTGTATGCGCGAATATCTTTGCTGTTCTCTTGCACGCGGAAGTCGGTATCGAAACACATACACCGATCGCGAAACTGCACGCCCGCGGACAGACCTCAACCAATGCTCATCTTCTCATGTAAGAGCACTCATGGAACGCACTCGGACAATATGCGAGATTCGCTATGGAAATGCCAACCACTACATACGCGGGAATTGGGGCACGGGCATGTCTTTTTCGAGTACGACCGCTTCACCTTCCAATAAGGCAACATGGATATCCACATTACAGGCACGCCGGCATTTTCTCTCGAGGGCAACAGCACCTCTGTCAAAACCGGGAGAGGGTCATGGTCGACGACCTCGGAGGCTTCCCCGCCTACTGCTGAGAACCACGCTACCGGCTCAAGCAGATCGATGTGGACGGGCGATATCAGTTCTCCTGAATTAGAGGATACAATTCAAGGGACCACTGCCCCGGTTCGCACTTGAAGGCGTCCCCTCCCCGTGCGACGATCAGCTACACCAACCCGGAGCGAAGCAGCGTGACACTTCGAGTCTTCGATATTTTCGGTGGCGCGATTTTACGAGTGAGCAGGAACGCGCAGTTGCTGGCATCATAAAGCGTACGAGTGAACTCTGGTGACCTCCGCCACGGTACGTATCTCTGCATCCTTGAAGCGAACGGCACCGTGCTGTCCCGAAGAATGGTCGTGATGCGATAAAACGGCTTCACTGAACCAGATGCTCTGGTTCAAGCCGGAATCGCCGAAGACGGATCCAATCTCCGTCGCAGATTCGCCGCAGGCGAACTACAAAGAAGGCAGAGTCTCCGGGCTCTGCCTTTTTCGTTCGCCCCGCCCCGCCCCCGCTTGACCTTCCCCCGTATTCCCGCTACATTATTTTCTGCGTTTTTCCCTCTCTCGTCCCGCAGCGGCGATCGACACTCCATGCGGAAGCTCCGCGCGCCACACGATGCGGAACGGGGCGGGTTGTCGATCCACGGGGTTGCGTTTCACCGTGTTCGACTTTTATATTACTTCCTGATTTAGATACATTCCAGAAACATGACAACGCCACTATCATCCGAGGAGGAACAGCACATGAGTCAACACGGCAATGATCAGGACAAGGGAATGATGCACAGGCCCATGACCGGTAGAGGCACGACAAACAGGGACTGGTGGCCGAACCAGGTGAACCTGAAAATCCTTCACCAACACTCCGCAAAGAGCAATCCGATGGGTGAGGATTTCAACTATGCGGAAGAGTTCAAAAAGCTCGACCTTAAGGCCGTCAAAGATGATCTCTATGCGTTGATGACGGATTCACAGGACTGGTGGCCGGCGGATTACGGGCATTACGGCGGACTGTTCATTCGCATGGCGTGGCACAGCGCGGGCACGTACCGTGTCGGGGACGGCCGCGGCGGCGCAGGCTCCGGCAGCCAGCGCCTTGCACCGCTCAACAGCTGGCCCGACAACGCCAACCTCGACAAGGCGCGGCGCCTGCTCTGGCCGATCAAGCAGAAATACGGAAAGAAGATTTCCTGGGCGGACCTGATGGTCCTCGCGGGGAATTGCGCCCTCGAATCCATGGGATTCAAAACCTTCGGTTTCGCCGGCGGACGCGAGGACGTCTGGGAGCCGGAAGAGGACATCTACTGGGGTACCGAAAGCGAATGGCTCGGCGATAAACGCTATTCCGGAGACCGGGATCTCGAGAATCCCCTCGCTGCCGTGCAGATGGGATTGATCTACGTCAATCCCGAAGGACCCGACGGCAAACCCGATCCCGTCGCGTCGGGCCGCGACATCCGCGAGACCTTTGCTCGTATGGCGATGAGCGACGAAGAAACCGTCGCGCTCGTCGCAGGCGGACACACCTTCGGCAAATGCCACGGCGCCGGAGACGCCGCCCATGTCGGACCCGAACCCGAAGCCGCAGGCATCGAGGAACAGGGCCTCGGCTGGAAAAACAGCTACGGCAGCGGCAAGGGTGATGACACCATTACCAGCGGCCTCGAAGGGGCTTGGACACCGAATCCGATCAAGTGGGATATGGGATACTTCGACATGCTGTTCGGATACGAGTATGAGCTGATCAAAAGTCCTGCCGGCGCATGGCAGTGGCAGCCAAAGGATGTGGCTGAAAAGGACCTCGCTCCGGCCGCACACGATCCGTCGAAGAAGGTACCGACCATGATGTCCACCGCAGACATGGCGCTGCGAATGGATCCGATCTACGAGCCTATTGCGCGGCGTTTCCACAAGGATCCGGATGCGTTCGCGGATGCCTTCGCCCGTGCATGGTTCAAGTTGACGCATCGCGACATGGGTCCGCGCTCGCGCTATCTGGGTCCGGAAGTCCCGAAAGAGGACCTTATCTGGCAGGATCCCGTGCCCGCGGTAGACCATGAGCTGCTCAACGAACAGGACGTCGCGGATCTCAAGAGCAAGATCCTGGCTTCGGGCCTCTCGATCCCCGAGCTGGTCTCGACCGCCTGGGCTTCGGCGTCGACCTTCCGCGGATCCGACATGCGCGGTGGCGCGAACGGAGCACGCATCCGTCTCGCACCACAGAAAGACTGGGAGGTCAACCAGCCTGATCAGCTGTGGAAGGTGCTACAGGCGCTCAACGAAATCCAGGAGGTATTCAACGGCGCGCAGTCCGGCGGAAAGAAGGTTTCTCTCGCCGACCTGATCGTTCTCGGCGGATGTGCAGCCGTGGAGAAGGCCGCGAAGGATGCCGGCCACGACGTGACGGTGCCCTTCTCGCCCGGACGCACCGACGCCTCGCAGGAGCAGACCGACACCGATGCCTTCGCCGTTCTCGAACCGCTGGCGGACGGATTCCGAAACTATCTCAAGGCCAAATTCACTGTCTCAGCGGAGGAACTGCTGGTGGACAAGGCACAGCTCCTGACGCTGACCGCTCCGGAAATGGCGGTGCTTATCGGCGGCATGCGCGCCTTGAATGCAAATTACCGGCAATCCTCGCACGGCGTCTTCACCGGCAGACCCGGAATACTCACGAATGACTTCTTCGTGAACCTGCTCGACATGGGCACTACCTGGAAGGCGACGTCGGATGACGAAGACCTGTTCGAGGGCCGGGACCGTGCAACGGGCGATATCAAATGGACAGGCACACGTGTCGACCTTCTCTTCGGATCGAATTCCCAGCTCCGCGCCATCGCGGAAGTATACGCCTGCGAGGATGCGCAGGAGAAGTTCGTGCACGACTTCATCGCCGTGTGGAACAAGGTCATGAATCTGGACCGCTTCGACCTCGCGTGATCGGAGCAGCGGTTTCCCTTCTCTGCAACGTTCCCTGGCCTGCTGCGCCAACGATGCGTCAGTGACAGAATCAGCGATCCAGCCGTTTCATCAAAAGGCAGAGTCACACGACTCTGCCTTTTGTGTTTCCGTTACATGCTCGAAGGTCGAAACCGGTTCATGAGAACAACTGGTGTCATCATGCCGGCGCGCCTGCCCGGTTTATTTCAGGAGCATCATGTTGCGCTGCAGTATCCGCCCTCCGGCTTCAAGCCGGCAGATGTAGATACCGCTGGGCAATCCATCACCGGCAAATGTGAGAATGTGTCTTCCGCCTGAGAGCATGGCGTCGACCAGAGTCGCCACGGCGCGGCCGTACGTGTCGTACACCCGCAGAACAACCTGCCCGTCATCCGGGATCGAGAATGGAATCGTCGTGCGCGGATTGAAAGGATTCGGATAGTTCTGCTCCAGGACCGGCATTTGGGGAAGTGGAGCGGATGCTGTGAGCTTCGGCGCACCGCACGACGCGGTCACGACATATTGCGGCGCATCCTGTATCGGGATGGCGCTGACACTATGCGGAACGTACACCAGGAAGGTCGCATACCCGGCATTCCCGGATTTGTCCTCCACCTTGAGCACGATGCTGTAGACACGTCCGTTCCCTGTCCCCGCCCTTTCGCTTCGAAGGTCCACCGACTGGCATCCACTTCCGATCACGATATCCTGCATGGTTCCGCCTGACCCCCCGCCTGTGACCGCTTCGTCGCTTGCTGCGCTTACGATATGAACGTCCGCTGTGGTAAGCGCATCACAGTTGTCGTTCATGCCGGCAATCATCTGCGCCACCGTCACGGTGACGAACTTGTGATTCACCGGCCACAGAGAAATCGGTGCTGCAAGCGTCATCACCGGCGGCTCGGCGTCCTTCACCGTCACGGTGAACGTGCATGAAGGTCCGGCCGTGGCCTGGGCGTTCACTGTCGTCGTCCCAACCGGGAAAAAGCTCCCGGATGGCGGAGTGCATACGACGTCACCGCAACCCTGGCTCACTGTCGGCTGGAACGTCACGGCTGCGCCGCACATGCCTTCGTCGTTGCTCGTGACGATATCCGCCGGACAGCTGATGGTGCAGAAACCGTATTCGTCCGCGCCGATGCAGGGTGCAGACGCGTACCGGCTTTCCCCGTCGAAATCCACGGTACAGAAGGCAAATGGGATTCCCGCGCGGTACGCGGCCGTCGACGTGCTGTGCAGATCCGACGGTGACAGCCACATGGGATCTGCTTCTACGGAGTGCTGGTGGAATCCGGACACGTTCGCCTTCATGTTGGCGAAAGTGCCGTAGTTCGTTCCATTCCAGGTACAGGATTGACTTGTACTCGTCCCGGTTTCATACAGGATATTGTAATCGAAAACCGAATATGCGTTGGCTCCATTCTTTCCATTGCTGACGTAGGCGTGGAAGGTGCCTTGGGTTTCACAACTCACCATGTTGTTCGCGAAGTTCACATCCTGGAACGTCGTATATCCCTGGCAGTAATACCCGTACACCGGGCCGGGAATCGACTTCGCCCGGCATGAATTGTGGATAATGTCCGCGTATTTTGCATTGTAAGCATACAAACCATATGCATTGGACGTTCCCTCGGCAATGCTCATGTTGTTGAACACGCGGGCGCGATGGGACGTATTCTCGTACACATAGTTCAGATAGGGCAGCATCAGGCCCCCGCTTGCAACCCGGCAGACATTGCCGGAAATCTCTGGTCCGTCGTTCGCACAATTCGCGTATATGCCGTACCCGTCATTTGTGATATACGCACCGGTGTTTCTCTGTATGACAGTGTTGTTCCGGACGACCATCGCGCCGCTACCAATGTAGTAGTACAGTCCGTGAAGGTAGAAACCGGTAACCGTGTTCCCGATGAACTGATTTCCGCGTGAGACCGTGTAATCCGTATTGCTGTGTCCATTCCAGCGGATTCCGCAATACCCTCCGGTAATCTCATTGTCCACGATGATGTTATTGCTGCCATGATCCCCGGTGTTCGCATATGACGTCTTGCTGCTGGCGATGATTCCATAATGATACTGAGAGGTCGAATTCGTCGGAAGCCCGATGATGCAATCCCGAATCTCGTTGTTGTCGGCCGAGTTGGTGAACAGCACGCCATACCCGTATGTCGCGTTGGTGGACCGGATCGTCAGGTTTCGGAGACGAATGCCGATGGCTCCGTCGAGCGTAACTATTGCCTTGTACACAGACGGCACACTGTACGTGATCACCCGAGCCGCCGCACCGCCGGGACCTCCGTCGAAGGTGATGGTCGGCCGGGGCGAGAACGCGCTGCTGATCAGCGGGATGGTGAACATCTCATCGTACGTCCCGGCCGCGACCGTGAAGGTGACATCGGCACTGATCCCTTGCGCCTTCAGCGCATCGATGGCGTCGGAGAAGGAATGGAAATTGGTGCCACCCGTCGGGGCGGAAGCATCGATGGTGTAGCTCCCGCTCATCTGGGCAAACGTGACATGGACATCCGGAAACAGGAGCAGAACCAGCGCGAAAAGCATGACAGCGCGTGGTCCCCTCCGGGGTGCTGCGTTCTGATGCGTGAACATGTGTTCCTCCGCTCGGATAAATAGTGGTAGGGACGGCAGGCGCGGGCGCTCTCATATTCGTTCGACCCCGCACTGTCATGGAGGGGTCATACATACAGCTCGTCATGCGTCATGCAGCGCACAGACCGCAGTCGCCACGTGGGAAGAGTCACCACACGACAACACGTATGCATTACAGAACACTATGGGCGATTCGATCGGTTACGGGCAGCCCAAAATGATGACTAGACGATAAAAGAAAAACAGACCTTGATGCCAACTTACATCGCGGGATTGTAAAATGCAATATCCTGATTGATTTCCGGAAGCGTCTTCATACACTTCGTATGAATAGGAACAGGCAGAGCCACACGGCTCTGCCCTATTCTTGTGGCGTCACTGCACTACGGTGATCAGACGCGTCGCACGCTGTCCGGCAAGATCAAGGGACAGCAGGTATGTACCGCTCCGCAGTCCTGTGCAATCATAGGAAATACGATACGTGCCGGTGGTGACGAACTCCTCGGCGGTATGGGCGGCACGGCGTCCGAGCATGTCGTATGCGCTCAGGCGCACGGTGCCACTGCGATGTGCGTCGAATGTGATCATTGCGGTGGTCGTTCCGCTCCCGCTTCCCGTACCGACCGGATTGGGATAGACTGCATGCAGTGCGAACCGTGCGGGAGGTTCCGCGCCGTGGTGGACGTCAAGCAGTTTCGGTTTCTCGAGGATGTACACATCCCGGTTGCTGACCGGCACACGTGGTGTGATGACGTAGGCATCGCCGTTTTCGAACATCGGCTGCGTCGTGTCACGAACAGCCCAGATGATATACAGCAGTTTCTCTTCCGGTGCGAGATCGCGAAGCGGCCTGCGGAACTTCTCCGGCGCGTCCGGCTCATAATCGTCGGTGAAGATGATCAGGAATTCCCTGTCATTCAGATCCCGAGTCGGCATGTATGAGCTGTCATTGCCGGCAGCGTTGAGCTGTTCACTGAATCCGACCATCAGCTGCCGGGGACGGGAGGTATCACTGATGTCATATGCTCTCACCGGGACGTCCCAGTATCCCGTGAATGCGTAATTCGTCGGCCGCGAACCGCGAAGATACTGCAGCGCTTTTTGTCCGGATGTGCGGTCGAAAACCAGCCGCACCGGGAGCAAATCGTACTGCGTCGCCCCTGAGCCATACTGGAATGCGTCGGCCGCCGTCGAACCTTGCTCGTAGAGCGTGAACCATGACCGTTCAGGAGCCGAAAACACGCCTTCGAAAGGATGTGTGAATGAAGAGAGACGATTCCCTTGCGTGTCATAGACTGGTTCATCGAAGGCTGTCCCGAGCGTAAGGCACCAGCCGTCGATTTCGGTAGACAGCGGAACGTACTTCCCCGGAATGTTCACATCGCGGAAAAGCGTCTGTCCGAGGGTAACGTCTTCGATGTGCATGGATTTCTCGCCGAAATCCTCCCCCTCGATGCTGACGCGGTAATCGTGATCAGTGAGCGCAGCCGGATCCACGATGGTGTATCCGAGCGTCCCCGAAGCCCATCCCTCGACATGCTTCAGATAGCCATGCGGAGAAACAACCGGAAGGGAGTCGATATCCAGCGTCAGCTCCCTGTGCCACACACAATGCCTGTCACTCATGATCGTCACGGGGATATGCAGCGGTCCTGCCCCGATAGTGTCCGGTACATCGATCCCGATGAAACTCCCGGGCGAGGCCGGGTCGTACTGCGTTTCATACTCCCCTCCCGCCGCGATGTCCAGCCAGTAATGCTGCACGACGCGATCGAGGGCAAGCGACGATTCACCCCGGAAAAAGAGTTTCCACCCTCCCAGTGTTTCCGTGGTCCCGTTCTCCAGGCGGATGCCGAACCGCGCATATTCTCCCGGCTGCAGCGCGCCGTCCGGTTTGGGGCTATCCAGGTAGACATCCGTGAATTGCACATTGGCCGGTCCCGGCAACGGCAGTTCCCCGTCGACGAACCATTCTTTTGTCCCGTCGCCGTCGGTCGTGAGGACAGACAGATCCGCACCGGTGGACACGCCGGATCCCGAGAGCAGTGCACCAAAGATTCCATCCCCCGCCGCACCATCTCCGTGCTGACCGTCATCCAGCATCGCTTCGCGCTGCAGCTCCACACCGGACGGATCGCGAAGGACGGTATGCACAGCCGAGGTCCCGGGCGAAAACGGTCCGCCGCTGACCTGCACCTCATACGCATCATCTCCTGCAGGATGGGATATGTCTGAGGTGAATACCGGGGCCGTCACTGCTCCGATAGGAAGATTGCGGAACATATCCTGCAACTGCCGGCCTTTATGACGGAGGTCCCGGACACTGAGGAGATGGTTTCCTCCATCCGTCGCAATCGAGGCGAGTATCACTTTCTGCGTATCACCAGGCGCCAGGTCGAAGCCGCGGCTCGATGAAAGAAACCGCCGGTCACCGGGGGCATGGATGATCCCATCCCTCCATCCGATTTCGCGCAGGGGATCCCCCGCCAGCGAAATGGGCACCCGATCGCCCGTGGTCGGATCCACCTGCTCGCTGTTATTCCAGAATCTCCCATCCATGTTGAACATCATCATGATGGCGCCTTGCGGTTCACTCAGCGCCGGTTCCCTGTATATGCCGCTCGAGCTGATGTAGAAGACATACGCCGACAGTGGAAGGTTGGCATGGTCCTCCCGGAGTTCGTCCCCGAATCGCGCCGTGGACCCCGCCTGCGGGATGACCGGAGTCTGCAGCCATACCGTTCCTGCCGCAGGCGGCACGCCATATTCCTGGTCGCGTGCAACACCGTTATAGATGTACGCCATTCCGAGGGTCGTGTCCATTCCGCAGTAGTCGTCAAATCCTTCACCGAGGTCGCCGTCCTCCCACATCGCAATTGCCATGTTCTCGACAGTCTCCGTCCCCTTGTTGATCAGTGTGTGCTCCCGGAAGACGACATTGTCGAGAAGCGGATGTCCGGCGGAAGCCCAGACGAGTGTGTGCATCTCCATGCCGACCGAGGGCGAACCGTACAACTCTCTGCTGCGACGATCATCGAGGTCGTTGCAGGCGAACCAGAGCATTTCGTTCCCGCGCATTGCCGGGGCATCGGTGACTCCTCCCTGCATCCACAGGGTTGTGTCGGGGTCGTAGACGCCGTTGGCGTTCGCATCCACCCACGGCGCACCGTGCTGTGCGGGCCATTCCCGCAGATCCCGGAGCAGCCGTTCCCGCTCCGTTGCCGGGAGGTTGTTCCACCAGGCTGCGTCGTAGCGATGTGCACGGTAGATGCGATGCTCCGGCTTCGAGGGATCGTCGGCCGAACCGTCCGGCAGTATCACTCCCGCCTGCCAGCCGCCGCGGTATGTCGCACCTCCGACGCGAGGGTTCCCCTGAACGACGCCGCCCCAGACCAGTCCCTGCGTGAACGCCACGGAGTGTCCGCTGCCGCGCGGCCATTCCAGTCCCGGACCGCCGGTGAGCGGATCGTACGCCAGCCGTCCATTGTTGCTCACCCAGAGCAGCATGTTGTTGACACCGATGAAATCCCAGCTGTCATTCGTCGTAGTGGACTTCACCGTATTCCCCTGCTGGGCGAACGCAGCGGAACCGATACACAAGAACAAGACGAAAGGAAAATGACGCATACAACCTCCTGGATACAAAATGTATCTCCAATGTCTGACCTTCGGACTATCTCATCTAAAGGAACCTATTTCCTTGCAGTCAAAAAATCAAGGGAAACCGGAGTGTACGATCCGCTGTCAGAACACGTCCCACTGGCTTTCCTCCGGCTAAAAGGATAGATTAGGTTAAATAACAGGGGGATCGACGGAAATTTCGATCTGGACGCATCATGACGGAAGATACACAGTCCTTTGATTCTGCAGCCCTGCGCGCGAATATCGAGCGAACCCGCCCGACACACACCTCGTTTCCCACCCGCCACCAGTTGCTGCTCGACGCGACGTCATCGCATTACGGGGTGCATGCGCGTCTCGAGCAGTATCTGCAGGAGTATCATCACCGCTACCCGAACAAGGAATGGATCGTCACGCAGCTGCGGACGATCACCCTGCAGGATTTCTGGTTCTTCAGCCGACACACGCAGGCAGAGACACTGCTCCCGGTTTTCGTGGAGATCTGCGACACACTGCTGCAGGAGGATGCGCCCTTCTCCCTGCATCGCCGCGTGTTCCAGACATTGATCGAGTTTCTCGATCAATGTGCGACCGCAGATGGGGACTCTCGATTCGATCCTGTCATGCAGACGGCAGTGGATGTGCTCGAGCGACAAATGCAGGTACACCGGATGCTCGCCGTAGGCGGCGGCAGCATGCTGAGGTCGCTCGTTCCACATGCCATCAAAAAGGAAAACGTCCGCAACCGTCTAATCGGTATGCTCAAGCATGCGCTCGAGGAGAATCTCACCTACTGGGGCGAAGCACGATGCGTGGAAAAAACGCTGGAGGGGTATGCTCCCCTTCTGGGGGATGCACGGGAGGAATTGCATCAGGCGCTCGGACGCGAAGTCTTCGAGCAGTCGCGCATGCGCTTGGAGAATATCACATCCTGGGAAGAACTGCAGACCATCCCTGATTTTCATTCGGTGGCAGAGCAGTTCCGCAGCGCCGCCAGTCTCTTTCCCTCCCCCCTGCAGCGCGCGTATTACCTCATAGCCATCCTCCCGCAGCCGGGACTGGCGCATATCAAGGAACATCTGCTCTGGGATCTGAACCGTGTGCTGCGCAGTGTCTGCGAAAGCAGCAGTCCCGATGCGCTGGCGGTTTTTCTCGGCGATTTCTTCCGCATGCTCGGTGAGTTGCGCGGCGAGCATATGAGTACGGCACTCGAATGTCTGCACACGCTCGGGTCCGTGTTGTACACCGCTGACAATCCGGCATCCATCGACCGCTTCACCGACGAACTCCTCTCGTTCGGCTTCGTGCATCCGAACCTGCAGGGAATCGACGACGACTGGCAGGTCCGCGTCGAGCGGGATCACGTGAAATGCATCCGGGTTTGGCTCGACCTCATCGAATCCAATCCCCTTCGCAGTGGTCGACTGCTCTCCGCACTGATCATCCACCTCCGGCTTGGTGGGGTGTTCATCCAGGACAACGACCTTTTCCAGCGGGATGTCACCGCACTGCTGAACGCGGATATCCGTCCCGTCATGTTCCTCGTCAAGCAGCTGGCGATTCTTTTCCCGGTGTATTTCAACGAGATCGGCGCTGAAGGCGAATTGCGGGAGATCAGCACCGTCATCGACGAGATCGCCGGGCGGCACGATCGTCTCATTCACTTCCTGCGCAAGCAGATCCATGCCGAGAGCAACAATACCCATCTGCGGCTGACGGGGGGTATTCTCCGGTACTGGGAAAGCGGGGATCCTTCGCTGATCGAGGCGCTGCTGCCGGAGGACGTGTTCGACTTCCTGCCCGGCGGTGAAGAGTGGCTGGGATCCGTTCAGGATGTCGTGCGACACCTGTGCGTCACGCTCGACTGCACGGTGGAGGAATTGCCGAGTTTCCCTCAGGATGTGCTCGAGGAAGCAGCGGTGCAGCGCTTTCCCGCCGACGGGATTCCGGTACGGCGCGTTCTGTATCTCTGTCGCATCCACCAGCTGCTCAAGCAGAAATACAGCATTTCGGTGGAGGATATCATCCCCCACATGGAAAAACTACACAGTGTTTCGAATGCCGACATCGAGGAATTCCGCCGGCTGCTGGAGGCCGACCACCCGGAACGGACGCTGGATTTCGTGTTCAGGATGCTGCGTCATCTGCATGACGTGATCCTCGATACGACGCCCAGTCCGGGAAACGAAGACATTTACTACAAGCGCCATATCGCAGCGGGAATCCCGTCGATGTACGGGCGGTACATGGAGCCGAAATTCCAGTCGCTCGGGCTCGCGTTCCGTTTCGAAGCACTGGCGACCCGGCTCCTCGGCCGCATCATCGAGGAGACGAATCTCCGCTACGTCACCGCGGCCACACTTCGCCGCATCCATCGCATTCTCGCCGCATTTCACCGCGGCCTGGAGATAGAAGGGTATTCGGACGAAGGATTCAGCTCACTGATCGAGATGCTGCGATTCAGTCTCACCACCACGTCGTTCACGATTCACCAGTACGTGAATCTGTTCCAATTCCTCGCCGAGAACATCAAGAGCATCATTCACAGCAATTTCATCACGCCGCATGAAGTCCAGCTGATGCATATCGTGCCGCAGTATCTTTCCGACGACGTATCCCCGGATGAGCGAACGACGGCATCGCATGGCATGGCAGAGCGGCTGTACCGCGAGCTGATTGCGAGCACATTCCCCATACAGCAGCTTGATACTTTCATCGCGTCCGTGCTCACCTGCCTGAACGACATGCTCAAGCACCTCTCCCCCGACGTCATCCAGGGGATGATGGGGTACGATCCCGGATTGGTCTCGACGCGCCTGTATCAAACGAATCCGGATCTCGACAATCCCGTGTTTCTCGGCGCCAAGGGATACTACCTCAAACGCCTTCTCGCACTGGGATATCCGGTTCCGCCCGGCTTCATCATGACCACCGAACTGTTCCGCCGCCGGGAGGTGATCAGCCGCCACCCCGACATGAAATCGGAAGTGGACGATCTTCTGCGCAGTCGCCTGCGGCATCTCGAATCCGTCAGTGGGGAGCGGTTCGGCGACCCCGCGCGTCCCTTGTTGCTGTCCGTGCGTTCTGGAGCTGCGATATCGATCCCTGGTGCAATGAATACCTTCCTTAACGTAGGACTGAACGACGAGATCGTCGAAGGTCTGAGCCACCGCGAGAATTACGGCTGGACGGCATGGGATTGCTATCGCCGCTTTCTGCAGACCTGGGGGATGGTCCAGGGCATCGCACGGGATGAATTCGATGCGGTGATCGTGGCATTCAAGGAACGCTGCGGTGTGGAGTTGAAAATTCAGTTCACCCCGGCACAGATGCGCGAGATCGCTTTCACCTACAAGCGTGTATTGACCGACCACGGCGTGATCATCGAGGAAGAACCGTTCAGACAGTTGTTGGAAGCCGTACTCATGGTCCTTGATTCCTGGTATACCGAACGCGCGCAGGTGTATCGCAGCAAGCTGCAGATAGCGGAGGACTGGGGCACGGCCGTGATCATCCAGCGGATGGTACTCGGGAATCTGAATGACGACTCCGGCTCCGGCGTCGTTTTCACGCATGACCCATTTATCCGAGATGCCGGTGTTTATCTGTATGGTGATTTTACGGTCTGCAGCCAGGGAGAGGACATCGTCGCGGGACTGGTGCATACGCTGCCGGTTTCCGAGCGACAACGACGACGCGCACAAACACCGGTCGAGTGGTCGTTGGAGAAGGATTTCCCCGATGTGTTTCAGACCCTTGACCGATACGCCACGGCGATTGTGATGGAGCACGGCTTCGGCCATCAGGAGATCGAATTCACGTTCGAGACCAGCAAGGCCGATGATCTGTATATCCTGCAAACTCGTGACCATTCCCCGATGCACGACCAGCGAATCCCGGTGTTCGACACCGATCACCTGACCGACGTGCCCGTCGGATCAGGGATAGGAATCGGTGGTGGTGCAATGAACGGATATGTCTGCTTCGATCACGACGACCTGGAAGAGGTGCTGCGCAGGCATCCGAACGCGCACCGCATCCTGGTGCGACCGGACACCGTACCCGACGATATCGGTATGATTTTCGAATGCGACGGGATGCTGACGGCTCGCGGCGGAGCAACCTCCCATGCCGCAGTGACCGCCGTGCGTTTGCATAAGACCTGCGTCGTCGACTGCCGTGCACTGCACGTGAACGAAGCGGAAAAATCCTGTACCATCAACGGCGTTCCCTTTCGAGCAGGTGACGCCATTGCCATCGACGGCCGGCTGGGATCCATCTACCGCGGATCGCTACCGGTGAGTTATATCCAAATTCAAATGCCGTAAAGGAGTATGCCATGACCAACGCGAGCGCCGGCCGCACCGGCCTGGGGATCAACGGACTCGGGCGGATCGGAAAAATGCTGATCTGGTATTTCGCCGCCAATCGCAGCTTCGATGAAATTATCGTGAACACCGGCCGTGAAGTCGGCCGCGGTATCGAGGACGTCATCCATCTGCTCGGTGCCGATTCGACCTATGGTCCGGTGGAAACATTTCTCTTCGGGGTGAACGGGTCGCGGGACATACGCGTCCTCGACGCAGATGCCGGGGTGATCTCGTTTTTCGGGTTGCGGATCAAGGTCTTGCGCACCGCGAGAGATCCGCGCGAGATCGACTGGCGCGGGGAGGGCGTGCGCCTTGTCGTGGATGCGACGGGACGCTACCTGGATCCAACGATGCCACCCGAAACAACAGGAGGGAGCATACGCGGGCACCTGGCTTCGGGTGCGCGCATGGTTATCGCCAGCGCTCCCTTCAAGATGCGTGATACAACGGCTGCGATGCCTGACGATGCGGCGATGATGATATACGGTATCAATCATACCGGTTTCGATCCGGAGCGTCATCACCTGCTCTCAGCCGCTTCCTGCACGACGACGGGCTTGGCACACATGATGAAACCCCTGCTGGAGGCGGAGCAAACGGCGCAGATCCTCACGGCATCGCTCTCGACCATACACGCGGCAACCAACACGCAGAGTGTGCTCGACAGCGTTCCGGGCAGCCGGGCCAAGGATCTCCGGAAATCGCGTTCGGTGTTCAACAACATCATCCTCTCCTCCACCGGTGCGGCCCAGGCCCTCGAGCAGGTACTGCCGGAAATTGCACGCGTAGGCTTCATGGCCGATTCGGTTCGCATTCCGACGACCACCGTTTCCCTGATCAATCTCAACCTGACATTTCATTCCCCTCTGAACGAACGGGGCGAACCGGCCGTGACGCGCGAATACATCAACGACGTGTACCGTGAGGCGTCACAGGGATTGCAGAAAGGACTGCTGTGTTACAGTGACGCTCAGAATGTCTCAGCGGATCTGCTGGGCGTGCCCGCTTCCGTCGTCATCGAAGGACACGATACCCACACGCGTACCGGTTTCATTGAACTCAGTCCGGCAATTCTGCGCGCGGACGGCGTGCAGGCCGAGCGCTCACTCCACGTCCCCGTCACGCACGCGAAGATCTTCGGATGGTACGACAACGAATACGGCAGCTACGTCACCACGCTCGGGAAACTCGTCGAGTATGTTTCGCGCGCGGGCGCCGTTTAGAGACAGCATATCATCCGTTCTCAGTACGCATACAGCGGAGTCACCTGGCTCCGCTGTTTTTCCTTCCTGCGGCTACGGGATTCAATTCGACTGCTTCCGTGTTATTACCGTATGAATCTCAGCTGGTTTCGGTACTTTTCTTTTTTATACCCGGCCGGCGGGAGATTAGAGGCCGGATCTATCCGGATGTATTTCCGGAACATTCTATCACAATCAACAAGCTCTATGCGTCTCGGTCACTTATCGATCCTTCTCTCAATCCTCATAGCCCTCTCCAATTTTCCTGGTTTTGCACAGCAGGCCGCACCCCCGGCCATCCCGCCGAACGACAATCCCGCCATCAGCGGTCGCATCCTCGACGCTGAAAACGGCAAGACCATTGAATACGCGAATGTCGTGCTGCACAGCAGCAGGGACAGCAGCATGGTGCAGGGAACGATCTCCGATCCGCGAGGCCGTTTCGTGCTGCGCGACATCCCGCCCGGTGAGTATTACCTCGTCATTCACTTCATCGGGTACGAAGATGTCACCAGGAATAACATCAGCGTTCGTCACAATGGGGGCATGATCGACCTCGGCGACATCCGGCTCCACCTCACACCGATTCAGATGGAGGAAGTGGAGGTTGCCGCCGACCGCGCACCCGTAGTGTATCAGATCGACAAGAAAGTGATCAACGTTGACCGCCAACTCACCGCTGCATCCGGAACGGCAATCGATGTACTGCAGAATGTACCGTCCGTGACCGTGGATCTCGACGGCAACGTACAATTACGTGGAAGCGGAAGCTTCACCGTGCTGATCGACGGACGTCCCTCCACGCTTGAAGGATCCGAGGCCCTGGAACAGATTCCGTCAAGCGCTATCGAAAATATCGAAATCATCACCAATCCCTCCGCACGCTACAATCCTGAAGGCATGGCCGGGATTATCAACGTGGTCATGAAGAAAAACGGACGCCTCGGCAACAGTGGCGTGGTCAATCTTACGGGAGGACTCGACGACAAATACGGCGGCGATTTCCTCTATACTTTGCGGCAGCCGGCGTTCTCCCTGCATTTCGGCGCGGATTACAATCATCGCTTTTTCGGTGGAATCGAGCGAGAGGAAAACCGATTTTTCAATCCACCGGCAGCGACTATCGTGACTTCCGACGGAATTTCCAACCGCCAGGGTGAGCGGTGGTCCGTCCGCGGTGGTTTCGAACTCCCGCTGAGCGTGCGGGATCTTTTCACGGTCAGCCTGCGATACGGCGA
>JAFGKR010000164.1 GCA_016928515.1 Bacteroidota bacterium
ATACCGTGAACCGACCGGCAGCCAGGTGCCGTCATCCCCTTCGCTCCCGCCTTTCTCGATGAAGCCCAGCGTCAGCTGCCGCGGGTGCAGAGAGTCCGACATGTCATATGCACGCACGGGAATCCGGACGAAATCAGCATAATCAGCGTCGTGATACTGACCGCTTTGCAGATAGCGGTAGGCATACTGACCATTCTGTCCGTCGAACACCAGGGAGACCGGAACCATGTCGAAGAGGGACTGCGTCGTCCGGAAATATCCGTAATTGAATGCGTACACACTGTTTGTATAGGAAAGCGAAAACCACGCGCGCTCCGGGTGTGCGAATGCGCAGACGGGCGGATAATCAAGGGTTCTCCAGTTACCGATCTGATCCACGGCAACGAAATCCACCGCGCTTCCGATGTGCAATCGAATGCCGTCGAACGGGGGGATACCATGTGCATATGCGTCTGGGACAGGAATGCCGGAGAGCAATGTGCGGTTGTCTGTCACATCCTCCACGGTCATGGTCTTCCCTTCCCAGTCCTCTCCCTGCACGCTGATACGGTAGCGGTGCGCTTTCATTGACTCGGCATCTTCGACGCGCCAGCCGAGCGTTCCGCTCGCCGGACCCGAGATATGTCTACAGAGTCCCTCCTGTGGATCACGCAGAAACTCTTCCACCTGCAGGAGAAGTGTATCCTCGTACATGCAGTATTGCCGGTTGAGCACGCGGATCGGCACTGCGACGTGACTGCCTCCCGCCGCATCGGCGGGAATCTGGACCGCAAACGCGGTACGTCCCGAACTCCCCGAAACAAACGTACCGCATTCACCCTGTGCAGGAGCGAGCGAATCAAGGCGGACCTCTTCCTGCTCCGCATCCCCACCCGGGAAAATCACCCAGCCGCCCAGGTCCTTGCGCGAGGCATTCCTGATACGCAGATCCGGTATGACATTCTCACCGGGATTCGCCACATGGTCATAGTTCAGATGATCGGACAGCACCCCGGCGAGAGTGAAACGTACTTCACCTGCCAGCGGCAGCATGCGCGCGGCAAGAGTGTTCACCGTCTGCGTCCCTGCATCCTCGATGCGGATGCTCAGATCCACCCCGGTCGCAAATGCCGCATGGTTGTGCATCCCGCCAAAGACCCGATCTCCCGCCTTTCCGTCGCCATGATTACCGTCGTCGTATAGTTCGAATGATGCGTATATGCTTCCGCCCGGTCCCGAGAGGACGGCAGAGACCGTCTCACCGGCATCCACGCGCGCTTGTACGGCCAGCGTATATGAATCGGGATCCGTCCACGTGATGTCATGAGATACATCCTGGACGACAGCTTTCAGCACATTCTGCCGGTACCTTTCGTGCAGCATCTGCGCATGCGTGCGCAGACCCTCGACAGAAAGAAGGCGCTGCCGCATATCGCATACCGTGGTGGCCGTCACGACTTCTTGTGTGTCGCCGGGTGCAAATGAGAATGGGCCGCAGGAAAGCAGCATGCGCCGATCGTCCGGATCGTGCACCAGGCCGTCGACCCAGCCGTTCGGCCACACCGGATCGCCGGTTAGGGCAAAGCGGACGATCTGACCCGTGGTCGGATCGACGTAATTGGAACCGTCGTACATATGTCCGGACATGTACTGGTACATTTGTCCGGCGCCCTCGGCGGCACCCAGATCGGGATCCTGATACACGGGATCGGAGTTAATATAGAATGCGAAAGAACTGAGCGGAACGTTTTTATATCCTTCTTTCCAACCGAAGTCATACAATGCTTTCTGCCTGGGGGCGGGGACGGCGGGCGTCTGCAGCATGACAATTCCCACTGCCGGTGGAGTATCGTACACATCGTCGGTGAGAAAACCATTATAGCAGAAGCTCATCGCCAGCGCGGTATCGACACCGACGAGATCATCGTTCGCATCACCGAGATCCGGATCCACCCAGCGGCTGATATATGCATCTGTGATATGTTGGGTCGATTTGTTGATGATGCGATGTCGTACGAACACCGTATTGTCGGAGAGCGAATCTCCGGATGATGCCCAGGCACACACCTGGAATTCAAGTCCCATCGGCCTGCTCCCGTACAGTGTGCTCGTGCGCACTGCATCCAGATCGTTCGAGACGAACCAGATCACCTCGTCGCCCGGAAACAACGGATGATCGTATGAGCGGTCCCCACTCAGCCATGCCGGAAAATTCGGCTCATACCTTCCGTTCTGATCCACATCCACCCAGGGAGCACCGTCCTCGACGGGCCAATCCATGAAGTCCTGGTACATCTGATTCTGTTCCGTTCCACGGAGTTGATTGAACGAGATCTCATCGAGGTTCCGGATCCAGTAGATGTGATATCGTGGATTCATCGGATCCGCAGCCCGGCCGTCCCGGGTGATCACCCCGGCCTGCAGACCGTACCGATAGGTCGCTCCACTGACACGGACTTCGTTTCCGACCTTCCCACCAACGAGACAGCCCTCCTGAAACAAGAGGTTTCTGAATGACCCACGCGGCCATTCGAAACCGCTGGCGTCGGTAAGTGGATTATGTGACATGCTGCCATTGTTTGAGAACCAGGTCGAGACCGTGTTGATCCGAAGAAACTCGTACTGATCGTTGGTTTCCGTCGAGGGGGGTGATTGAGTGGGTTTCCCCCCTGGTTGTGCGAGCAGGGAGACACTGAAGAACAGGCCTGTCAGGGCGATCATGGCGGTACGCATAATCCCTCCGGGATGTGGTGATGATCTGCGGCCGCAATCTGTCGGACCATGAATGAGCCCCACTATGGAGCGCTGAAAGGGCCCTATCGCGGCGCTGTTGTATCGCAATGATATCCCTATACGCCCTGAGAAATGTCACAAAATTGTCAGAATGCCGTCACGTGTTCACACCTACACACCGCCGTTGAACGTCAGACCAATGCCCCATGCGAGAAAACTGAAGGTATCCACGAGTTCGTCGATGATCTTGGTCTTCGGATGTCCACCGGAATGTCCCGTCATCTGGTGATAACGGAGCAGCACCGGAGTGTTTCCGTTCGTTTCCGCCTGCAGCAGTGCCGTCATCTTTCTTGCATGGAGCGGATCGACACGGGTGTCTTCATCACCAGTGATCAACATCACGGCGGGATACGACACCCCGCTCCTTACGTTGTGATACGGTGAGTACGCTTTGATCGAACGAAACTGTACGGAATCCTCGCTCGATCCGTACTCGGACACCCAGAGACGCGCAACGAGGAAATGGTGATACCGCAACATGTCGAGCAATGGATAGGTACACACCGTGACACCGAACAATTCGGGCCGCTGCGTCATGCATGCGCCCACGAGCAATCCCCCATTTCCCGCACCGTACATCCCGAGACGTTCCGGCCGTGTATACCCGTCGCGGATGAGAAATTCCGCCGCGGCGATGAAGTCATCGAAAACGGTCTGTTTCCGTTCGAACATCCCGGCGTGATGCCATGCCTCGCCATACTCTCCCCCACCACGCAGATTCGGCAATGCGAAGATACCACCCGACTGTACGATAGTGGCGGCGAGAACGGAGAAGTGCGGCGTCATACTGATGCCGAAGCCACCGTATCCGTAAAGCAGAACCGGTGTATCGCCATTCCGCTTCAGCCCGTTCTTATGGACAAGGAACATCGGGATTTCCGTCCCATCGGACGACGGGTACCGGACGCGCCGTATGACGAAATTGTCCGAATCAATCGGAATTTCCGTCCTGAACCAGATTGAATACTCCCCGCTTTCGATGTCGTAGCAGTAAACATGCTCCGGGATGTGGAAGGAGGAGAAGCCGAGAAACACTTCCTGGCTATTCCACCGGCCGGAGAGATTGCTGATACTTCCAATCATACCGACATCGATGTCACGCAGTTTTTGGCCATCCAGATCATAGAGAGCCACGCGATACGAGGCATCCTCGAGGAACTGCACGGCGATCCTCCCTCCGACGGGTTGCAGGTTTTCGATCACGGCATCCTTCTGTTGCGGAACGACCTCGGTCCATCGCTCGCGCTGTGCATTGGCACATCGCGTTTTCATGATCCGCCAACCCGGTGCGTCGTCATCCGTGCGGATGAGCAGATTATCGCCGGCAAATACCCCGTAATTCCGTGTGCGGCCGTCATCGACCAACCGTCGGAACACCAGACCCTGATGAAGATCGGCAAGATACAGACCGATCGGACCGGATGCCCCATACGCCACTGACACAAGCAGCCAGCGGCCATTCTGGGAAAGTGTTGCCCACATTGCAGCTTCCGGACCAAGAGAGCCACCGAAAATCTCCTGGTCACTGACCATGCCATTTCGCAGGTGGTGATAGAGCAGACGGGGTCCCCCTGCATCATGCCGGACATAGTACACACCGCTGTGGTCATGATTGAACTGTACACTGAAGTATCTCCCGGTCGGGAGGATCTCCGGAAGATCCCTACCTGTCCGTATATCGAGAAAGCGAATATGCGTTTCATCCGCCCCGCCCCTGCGGACCGCATACGCGATCATCTTCCCATCGTGTGAAATATCCATGTACTCCACGCTGATCTCGTGGTCGGCGCTGAGAAGATCCGGATCAACGAGGACGTGCTCCCGCCCGTCGTGTCCCTCCCGCATGCAAAGCACGGGGAGTTCTTCACTACCCCGCAGACGCGTGTAGTAATACCGTCCGCCGGCCTCCCGGGGGCAGCTGACACGATCCACCTCGATCAGGCGCGTGATCAGTCGCCGCAGTCCTTCTCTGGCGGGCAACTGATTCAGAATCGTGTCACTGTACGCATTCTGTGCACGGATCCAGAGGCGTGTGTCCTCACTCCTGCCATTCTCGAGCCACCGGTAAGGATCGTGAATGACCTCTCCGTGCAGTGTGTCCGAAACCACGGCAACACGGCTTGCCGGAGGCGGTGGGACATCGACTTCGCCACTGAAACAGCCGGTGAGGAGAAAAACGAATATCAGTAGGATCGCATTGCGTTGTTTCATGGTATCATTCCTCCTGCAATGGTTCAGTCGTCTCTTCCGTCGATCGCTCGACGCGCTGGCCCAGGTGAGGGTCAGCGGCAGAGCATGGCCTGAATGTTCATGATAGGCGAGATGATGAAGCATCCACCGATACGCAAACGCAGAACACTTTCGCCATGGGCGCAGGAGAATGGTGATGATACCGGGAGAATGACACAGGTTATTTACACATATCGGAAAGGAATGTCAAGGACAATTTTCGGA
>JAFGKR010000022.1 GCA_016928515.1 Bacteroidota bacterium
CGGTATCACGACGCTGACACTTCGACTGGATAATCCGCTCGATACGCTCCGGCATGATGTGCGCGCGTGGGTGGACACGACCACGGCATCGCACCTGCGTCTCGCACCGGGTGATTCCGCGAGTCGTCCACCTGTCGACATCACAGCAGGAGGCGCATATAATCCATACTGGCGCTTCGTGCTTGCGGATCCGCCCGCATCGTCAACGCGCGACACGCTTCGTTTCCTGTATGAAACCGACGGTATGCAGTATTTCTGCGAACATGTGATCGACATCGAGGTCATTCTGATCGAGAAGAGCGTGATATGCGATCTCATGGGAACGGATTCACTCTCCATCGCGCAGATCCAATCGCGAACGCAGGCACAGCTCCACTACACGCTCACCAACACCGGCACGGTGACGGTGGATGTGCACCGCTATGAACTCTCCGTTACTCCTGCAGCCGGATTTTCAGAGACAGGACTGATCAGTCTCGATCCGCTCACGCGTGCGGGCGGTAGCATTGATCCGGGCAATGACATCACACTCGACTGGAGGCTCCGTGCACTCATCCTGCGCGCATCCCGCACGACGCAGTGCACCGTGACTGCATTCGATGCAAACGACAGCGCGCTTGCGGTATGCACGCATGAGATGTTCCTCGAAGGACTGGATGGTCTCGTCTGTACTCTGACCGCCGGGGACAGTGTCCACTTCAACCGCACGGAACTCCGCTACGATCCGGAGGAAATTACCGCGTCATTTGCACTCGAAAACCTGCTCGACACGGAGGAATCAAACATAGAAGCCGTCATCGATCTTTCACAGGCAGCGCGATTCGTGCTCGCTCCGACCGAAAGTGCGAGTAAGACCATCGCCGTGATCGACAGCCATTCCACCGCGAATCTCACCTGGCGGCTCATTCCGCAGCCGGCACCACAGGCAGAAAGCCAGGAGATCGTCGTGCGATACAAATCCGAACAGATGGCCGAATGGCGGGAATGCCGCGCGACGGTGTTCATCGAAGCCTGGCCGGAGGAGGTATCCGTTGCCTGCGCGACCGGCGGACACGATTCCCTGTACGCCGATACGCATGAGGAGCGCTTCATCCCCGATCCGCTGCACGTATCGTATACCGTGACGAACACCGGCACGGTGCCGCTGACCGCTTGCGAGGCCGCCATCATCCTGCCGCCGGAGTTCGCGCTCGCGGGATCGGACAGCATCCAAAGCTTCACCGCACCGGAATACGCGAACGAGCCGGGTGGACCGGTATACGAAGGCACGTTGCTCCCGAACGCCTCCTGCACGCGGTGGTGGAAGATCACTCCGACGCAGGCGCTCGCGGATGCCGATCCGAAGGTCATACGCTGGCAGTGGACGAGCGCGGAGCAGGGAGCGCAGAGCGGCTGTGAACGGACGATACACATCATTCCGGGCAATCCTCCCGGAATTGTTCTCACGCCTCTGCATCTGTACTTCGAAGCCGAGCGGGGAGGAGCATTGCCCACAGAGCAGCAGGTGCAACTCTGGACCGGCGGGGGACTGGCCATGCCGTGGACGGCGCAGCCCTCCGAATGGTGGCTGGACGCACAGCCAGTGAGTGGAAGCCTGTCCGCGCAGATTGCCGTGCAGCCGAACAGCACACAGCTCGACGAAGGTGCGCACGGAGCGGAAATCCTGTTTGCTGCGACACCGTCGGAGCACCGGGTCGGGATAACGTACGTCATCCGCAGGAGCACGGGCATCGGTGAACCTCCCGCTCCCGCATCGCTCACCCTTGACGCCTGGCCGCAGCCGGTGCCGGGCGGAACAAGGCTGCATGTACGCATCGGCGGAGAATCCGGTGCGAGTTGTCGACTGACGCTGCACGATCTGCTCGGACGCGAGCGTATGTCACGCACCGTCAAAAGCGGGCGATCCGTGTCGATCGATCTTGCAACGGCACAACTCACCGCGGGTGTATACCTGCTGCGTGCGTTGTCGGAGGACGGCACGCAGGCGGTGCGGATGGTGTCCGTCGTAAGATAGCGGCCGCATTGTGTCGCCCTTTCAGGACGAAGAGGAGATGGTGGACACGTCGCGAATTCCCGGGGCTTTCGTCAGCCCGAGGCTGACTGAGATGTGTCGCCCTTTCAGGACGAAAAAAGATCTGCTCATGGACAATGTCACCACCCGGTGACATCCATCGTGCAGATTTTAACCATACCTAAAAAATTATTTAATACACCCTAAAGTCCTTTCAGATCAATGAATTACCTGAAATCCTCTCAACCATCGTCTCAGGTCATGTAAGAGGCACCGCATCACCGGTGTCCCTCATTGGAACAGCATTCGCCGTCGTCCCGCCTTCGGCGGACACTACGGCGTGACTAAAGAAGCAACGAAAAGAACGAAGATTGTTTCATAACAGAAACACCCAGCAGATTTGCCGGGCGTTTCTCTTTTGTATGAACCTTCGTTCCTTCGAATCTTCGTTGTTTCATATCTTTGTGGCTCCGTGACTTTGCGTCTTCGAGTCCCCGAGAGAAAAATTATCTCCTGATCTCGCTCACGAACGCATCCACCTCGGGAATTCCGCCCTGGAATACAAGATAGCCGTTGTAGGGCTCGCGTGTGGTGATTTCCCCGTTGATGGGATCGAGCATGATCTCCTTGACGCGGTCGAGGTCATCGGTCCGGCCGAGGGCCCAGCCGAGCTTGATGTAGGCGACTTCCGGCAGCATGTTCTGCAGGGGAATCACGCCCAGTTCCATCATCTCGCGGCCGGTCTCGTACACGTACATCTGCGCGTAGCCCCAGAGCGTCTGCACCGTCATGTACACGGCGACGCCGGCATCCTGCGCGCGCTTGAGCGCCGGATACAGCGGCTTGTTGACGTGGCCGAGTCCCGTGCCCGCGATCACGATGCCCTTGTATCCGTTCTCGACCATCATGTCCATCATGTCGGGCTTCATGTTCGGATAGTAGTACAGGATGCCCACGCGGTCGTCGAAGACGGCGTTGACGTCCACGTTGCGGTCGCTGCGGCGGCGTTTGTAGTCGTCACGAAGGTAGGAGAATGTGTTCCTGTCCACCATCGCAAGGGGGATGTCAGAGAGCGTACGGAAGGTGGAGCGATAACTGGAATGCATCTTGCGCACGCGCGTGCCGCGGTGCAGAAGGCCGTATTCGTCTGAGGTCGGACCGAACATGCAGACCATCACCTCCGCGATGTCACAATCCGCTGCGGTCTTGACGCTGTGGATGAGGTTGAGCGCGGCGTCGGAGGACGGACGGTCGCTCGAACGCTGCGATCCCACCATGACGATGGGCACCGGGGAGTTCTGCACCATGAACGACAGCGCCGCGGCGGTGTGATGCATGGTGTCGGTGCCGTGTCCCACCACGATGCCGCGCACCCCCTTCTCGATCTCCTCGCCGATGCGCTTCGCAAGCGTGATGTACTCGGCAGGACCCATGTTTTCGCTGAATACCCCGAACAGCTTTTCGGTTTCGAGGTTGCAGATGTCCGCCAGCTCCGGCACGGAACCGTACAGTTCGCCCGGTGTGAAGGCGGGAATCACCGCGCCCGTGCGGTAGTCGAGCCGGCTGGCGATCGTACCACCGGTGCCGAACAGCACAACGCGGGATTTTTTCGGATCATACGGGAACGCTTTCTCCGGAATCTTGTAATGCGCTTCCTTGAAACCGATTTCCTTCGCGTCACGGATGCGGTCAACACGGAGTCCGACATTGTAACCGGTGATCATCTTGATCACAATGTGATCACCGTCCGCGGTTTCGGAACGCGGCAGGACGATGCCTTCGAAGCTGTCGTCATCCGTAGTCAGTACGGCATCGCTCCAAACGCGGATGCCGAACTTCTTCATGGTGCTGAGAGCCGGATCCTTGTAGCCCTTGTAGGTTTCGCTGTCGCTCATGCCTGCACCTCTCTTGCGAAATACTCCATGACTTCCTCGGCGACGTCGGCGCCGGGAATGCGTCCCCGCACTTCATCCATGACTTTGTCCAATGTAAGATTCGGAATGTTGTTTTCGCTGTACAGGCGGCTGTAGCGCACCTGCTGCTTCGCTTTTTCGATGAAGGATGCGAGGTCCTTCCTTTCCAACCGGGGCGGAAGGGTTGCGGCGTCGAAGCCGTCTTTCAGTGCCCGGCGCATGGCGTTGAGCACGCCGTCCTTCGTGAGCTTCCCGTCACGTACCGCCTGCAGGATGCCACGGACGTCCTCCGCGCGGAAATCGTCGTAGCTCCATCCCTTGCGGCGCAGTCGGCGCGGGTAGCGCCAGAGCATGACCGCGGCATCGATGGGAGTGAATCCCATGTTGTCGACAGCCTCGTCATACAGCGGTGCGAGTGGGGAGATGGAGAGTCCCTCGATCGCGTCCTCCGGTACACCCAGCTCGCGGTAGCGCCTCTGGCGTTCCCAGAACTGCACCGGCATGCGCGCACGGATGCGTTCCAGGCGCTCGGGCGTGATGCGGATCGGAGGGAGGTCGGTGTCGGGATACATGCGCTGGGGTCCCGGGAGAATGCGCTCGAAGCCCGTGGTACCGTCGCGCAGCGCCTGGCGGGTTTCCGAAGGAATGCCGATGGTCGCTTCCCTGGCTCGTATGGCGATTTCGCTCACCGCCATCCGCACATCTTCTTCGCTGCCCCAGACGATGACGATGGTGTCGTCCGTCCCACAGTCAAGCACACGCTTGGTTTCCTTCCATTCCGCGCCGGAGAGTGTCTCGCTCATGCTGTCGGAATGAATGATGTTCGGCAGCACGGTCAGGCAGGCGATGACGCGCACGCGATCGGCGATTTCGCGCGAGAACACGGTGTTGTCCTGTGTCTGCCAGCGCAGCAGGTCCGCCCAGCCCGGGAGCTTGACGCCGGCCACGACATGTCCCTTTTTCATCGCATCGGCGATCGGCGTAAAACGGGTTTTTTTCAGGATGCGCGTGATGTCGGCGTCGGCGTACGTGAAGGTCGCCTCCGTGATGCCGCGGGTTTTGAGTTCCTCGCGGAGGCGGAGGAGGTTCCACTGTCGCTGTGCTTCGTTGTAGGTGAGCAGCGGCATCATGCCGATTTTCGGGACGCCCTTGATCTCGATGCGCGTGCCGCCGGTGACGCTGGCGTTGGTGTCCGCGCGGGTGGCGCCGATGCCGCGCCGCACGCGTCCGGTGGACCGCATCATCTTGCGCAGGATCTGCGCGACTTCTGCCACTTCCTGCGGTGTCTTCATGTCGGGCTCGGTCACCAGCTCGATGAGAGGCATGCCGAGACGGTCGGTATTGTAAATGCGCCGATGGCCGGCATCGCTGATCTCGCGGCAGGAATCCTCCTCGATGCCGAGCTGAATGATCCCGATCTTCCGGTCGCCGTAGGGGACGTAGCCGTGCACGCCGCAGATCGCGGTGCGCTGGAAACCGGTCGGGATGCTGCCGTCGAGGTACTGCTTGCGTGCGATGTGCACTTCGTCCACCAGCGACAGGTTGGAGAGCATCGAGATCTCGAGCGCGATGTCCAGCGCCTCGTCATCCATCATGAACGGCGGCGTGTCATCCATCTCATAGGTGCACACCGTCTCCTTGTTCACACGGTAAATGATTTCCTTCTTGGTTTTGAACTCCATGAGAGCCGTGCCGTCGTACTCGCCCAGCTCTGAGAGCGTGGGACGCATATGCCGGAGAATCTCCGCATGGAAGGCATGGGAATAACGCCCGGCCGGACAGCGGCAGAACAGTTTGCTTTTCGTAAGCAGTTGCTGATGCACTTCGAGACCGGACTTGAACCCGACGGTCGCATAGTCCTCGGGCGTCATTTCCTCGAACGGTTTGAACTGAAAATCGTACATGGGGGCATTCAGGGATGGTGCGTAAAAGGCTGCGGGAAGTCCCGAAAAAAGGTATGTTCTTATCAAATTAAGA
>JAFGKR010000165.1 GCA_016928515.1 Bacteroidota bacterium
CGTCGGTTTTTCCCAGCTCGACAGTCAAATGACCGATACCGTTGTCGACAGTGTAATCCACAGCGACATCCTGCCTGGCGTTCTCGGGATCGCGCTTTTCTCTGAGTGTAAACAGGTCTTCTCCCGAGGAACGTTTGAGATAGAAGGTTCCGTATCCGCCGCGTATTTCCGCAACAACTTCCCGGGCCTCCCGCGCTGCCACCGTGGTCTGAAAATCCTCCTGCGCATAGGTCGATGATATAGTCATGAGGAAAATCTGGGTGGAAAGCGTGATGGTCTTCAACATATTCATAGGTCTCCGCCTTGACAAAGTACTCTCAGTAATACGAAAAAAAGTACATTGTGTTTCGCGAAAACAGGAATACAGATTGATTTGCTGGCCGAGGTTTTGTAAGTTCCAATAATTAAGCGTTCAGGAGCATGTTACCTCAACTGAAACTTGACGCCCCGACAGTTGTTTCCCTTCTCACCGGCTTCATTCATGAGCAGATCACTCGTGCGGGACTTTCCCGGGCGGTCATCGGTCTGTCCGGGGGGATTGATTCCGCCCTGTCGACATACCTGACCGCACGCACACTCGGTCCGGATCACATTCTCTGTGTAATGATGCCGTATCGGACGAGCAATCCGGACAGTCTTGCCCATGCCCGGCTTGTTGTCGATCAACTGGGAGTGCGCAGCGAAACCATCGATATCACACCGATGGTGGATGCTCTGATCGCTACGGATCCCGGTATGAGTCCTGTCCGCAAGGGAAACATCATGGCCAGGGAGCGAATGATTGTGCTCTTTGACAGATCCTTCCGTGAGCAAGCGCTTGTGGTTGGTACCGGGAACAAGACGGAAGGGTATCTCGGGTACACGACGCTGTACGGTGACTCCGCGTGCGCCTTCAACCCGCTGGGGGATTTGTATAAAACCCAGGTTCGACAGCTCTCGCGTCATCTCGGCGTTCCTGACGTTATCATCGAGAAAGCGCCCAGCGCGGATCTCTGGATGGGACAGACCGATGAAGGAGAACTCGGATTCACCTATGAAGAAGCGGATCGTCTGTTGTATTTCATGATTGATCAGCAATATGACAATGCACAACTCGCGGAGGAAGGCTTTGACCCAGCAATCGTAGCGTCCGTGCGCTCCCTGGTGCAGCGCAACGCGTTCAAGCGCAGGCTGCCTCCGATCGCGACAATAGCGGATACCGAACAGTGACCGCCGGTTGTCGTGCCTGTTGACCCAGATACACAGCATTCTCCCTGAGCACAGGAGCTCGATTGAGCCGCCGGATCGTCGCTGATCCAACCGACCTGATATGGATACGTCGAATCTTACACAAGCGTGGACCATTGCCATGTTCGAACGGAAAATTGATGAAAGCATCGCGTTTCTGCTGACGGAAACAATCGGCGAACAGGAATCCATCACATCCCGACAGCTGTTCTCTTCGGAGATACCGCAGGCATTGAAGCGCCTTTTCCGGCAGGATATCGACATCTGGATCGAGGAAGAAAAGCAGCGTCTGTTCGCGTCGCCACATTTCCGTTACGACGAACAGGATGTGCAGGAATTGTTCGGGCAGATCATCTCCCACGCAGGGGAGTATGCCTTCTTTACACGGGAGGAATTCGGCCAGGCGCTTGATAAAAACGTTAAACTGCTCTTTAATTTCGTCTGCCGTCCGCAATGGACGTTGACAAAATACTTTTTCGCGGATCGGGAGAACGCCTCCGCCGATGCCATCATTGAGGGGCTGCAATATTTTCACTACTACGAATATTTTCAGGTCATCCTCCGTGAGTATTTCCAGAAGAAAAATATCGCGGTGATGAATGTGCGAAAGTTTTCCGAACTGCTCGAATACATCGATCAGGAAGTCGTTCGCAATTTCGACAGCCGGAAAGTTGCCCATCTCAGCGAACCGATTTATGATCTGTTCTCCATCGGGACCCCAGCGGAAGAGAAATTTGTCCCCGTCGAAGCACTATCGTTGTTCTATGACGATAAAAACCTCCGTGCGGTGGTGGAGCGGCTCGACAAGGAAAAGGAGCACCGTGAGCAGCTTCCGCTCCACGATCTCGTCATGTTGATCAGCGAGGTCGACTATGCGATGAGTTTTGATATTTCGGAGATTGTCCATGCACAAATACATCAAAAGATTCCAATGAAACCGGAACGGAATATTACTGCTGCCAAAGACTTTGATATCCCGGAGATAGATTCTCGTGTCGAACAGGAAGAGAGGAGAACGCACATCGGCGAGGATGAGGGGGATCTGGATTTCATCATCTCGGAGGAAGAGCATTCCGTCGT
Source organism: Bacteroidota bacterium (assembly GCA_016928515.1). Lineage (GTDB taxonomy): Bacteria > Bacteroidota > Ignavibacteria > SZUA-365 > SZUA-365 > BM516. The sequence continues at coordinate 2,308 of JAFGKR010000165.1, forward strand.
CGCGCATGATCCGAACGCACAGGAGTCCATGGACCAGGTTCTCGAAGGAGAGGAATACGACAGAGATGTCGACGATACACTCGATATCACAATAGAGCAGGAGGAGGAAGCAGAGGGCGATACGGAGTTGAGTGAGGATGATCTGTTGTTCGGGGAGAATCAGAATGAATCAGACTCCGCCGAAGACGATGTGGATGGCATGGATGGCGTTATGGAGGAGGAGAAGATCTTCCGGCATACGCTTGAACACGAGGGAGATATCCCATCAGTGGAAGCGGAATCGCTCGATGATGATTTTCTCTCTGGAGATGAAACAACACTCGATACTGTTTCATCCCATCTCGGCGAAAACAGCACATCCGACGAGGAGATGGATTACGAAGAGGACGAGGAGCTGGTGACCACGGAGTCCATCATCGCGCTCGAGGAACAGCTCCGCGAAAGAGACAGCATTCCGGATATGTCGCTCGACGACATGGAGCAATACGCCCGTTCGATGGATGACGATACGCTGCTCGATGGCGACACGTTACTGGATGACGATACGCTGCTCGATGACAATACCCTGCTCGATGAAGAAGATGGTGACGCCTTGTACGACGATAATACCAGAGAGGGAGCAATCGATAGCGATCTCTCCCTCGGGGAAGAAGGGCGTGAAAGGGTGGACCAGGATACAGAGCTCGACATCGACTGGGAAAAGGAAGCGGAGAATATCCCCGACGTTGAGCTCGAAGAAGTCGAAGACGATCGCGGTACTCTCCCTGACGACACAATTCCGGGGATTTCTCTCAACGAGGATGAAACCCTGAAACCGGCCGAAGAGCTGCTCAGTCAGCTCGATCTCGAAGATCTGGACACTCCGGAAAAGGAAATGCCCAAACAGGCATCGTATAACGACATCCCTGTTGTCGAGGATGATACAACACAGTCGTCACGTGCATCGCGAGGCGAAGACGACGACGGGAAAGAGGAAGAAACGCTTCCCGCGGTTCCTCCAGAAGAAGTCATTGCCGAATTCGGCGATATCAATCAACAGATCGCAATTGGGGACAAGAAGAAATACATCAAGAGACTCTTTCAGAAGGATGAAAAGGCTTACGAACGTGCAATGGGTGTGATCAACGGAAAGGCGACCTGGAGAGAGGCATCGGAATACATCGACGAGCTTTTCATCAAGCATGATGTGGACATGTATTCTCGTCTTGCGGTAAAGTTTACCGACGACATTTACAAACGATATCTCAAGAAGCAATAAAACACGGTGTTTGTCGATCAAGTCAGCATTTCCGTTCGTTCCGGCAGGGGCGGGGCAGGTTGCGTGAGTTTCCGCCGTGAGAAGTACGTCCCGAAAGGTGGACCTGACGGTGGGAACGGCGGACGTGGCGGGGACGTCCTCCTTGTCGCGGACAGTCAGCTGCATACACTTCTCGACCATCGGTACAGGCGTGAATACGCAGCGGAGAACGGTGCAGTCGGACAACAGTCACGCAGATCCGGGAGATCGGGCCAGACACTCGTCATACGTGTGCCCTGCGGAACCGTCGTACGTGATGAGGAGAGCGGCGAATTGCTCGCCGACCTTGTCGAAGAGGGCCAGTCTTTCGTGGCTGCGCAGGGAGGGAAGGGAGGTCGTGGAAATGCCGAATTCGCCACTTCAACAAATCGCACACCGCGGCGGGCGGAAGCCGGTCGTTCCGGAGAGGAAAGAAATCTCCTCCTTGAACTGAAACTCATAGCGGATATCGGTCTGGTCGGTTTCCCGAATGCGGGCAAATCGACTCTCATCTCGACGATTTCCGCGGCACGTCCGAAAATTGCAGACTACCCATTTACAACACTTGAACCGAATCTGGGCATCGTTCGGTACCGGGAATACGACAGTTTCACGGTCGCGGATCTCCCTGGGCTGATCGAAGGTGCGCATGAAGGCAAGGGCCTTGGAATGCAATTCTTGCGTCATGTCGAGCGCACACGCGTCCTTGCGGTTCTCATCGAATGCCTCAGTGACGATTTTCAAAGGGATCTCGATATTCTACGGAACGAGCTCAGTTCGTATTCCCGTGAACTCGCAGTGAAACCGTGGTTCGTCGCCGTCTCAAAAATGGATGCTGCTGATGAGGAAATCATGGAGCGCATCAGGGAATTTACCGAGAGTCTCGATGTTGCATTCCTGCCATTCTCATCCGTCAGTGGCTCCGGTGTCAATGAACTGCTTGATTTCATGTGGAAAATGGCCGGAGAGGCCACATCTGCACAACGGAAGGCAGACGAAGCCGACGACGAGGCGACAGACGGCAAGGGTACATGAGTGTACCTGCGACCATGTCGTATGACGGAATGAGATCCGCATGAAGACGCACGGTCCCCTGACAGCGAAAAAAACCGTGAGGACGCTTCTGATGCTCGGAGCGATTCTCCTGGCCTGCGTTCTCCTCAGTCTGCGCATCGGAGCCTTCGATCTGACATTCGCCGATCTCTATGGTGTGCTGTTTCATTCCGCGGCACATGACGAAGGAATGGAATCCGCGCGGGCCGTTTTCTTGGATATTCGCATCCCGCGCATGTTGCTCGCGTTGTTCGTCGGAGGAGGATTATCCGTCGCCGGAGTGATCTTCCAGGTGCTGCTCCGCAACGTTCTGGCAGATCCATATATACTCGGTGTCTCGGGAGGAGCGTCGGTCGGCGCACTTATCGCCCTTGCCACCGGGATCAGCGGTGTTTTTCTTCTGGCTCAGCCGCTGTTTGCCTTCGCGGGAGCACTCGTGGTTGTCATCGCAGTGTATGTCCTTGCGTCGCAGGGTCGAGCGGGAGACAACACGCTGCTACTCAGCGGTGTGATGATCGGGGCGTTCCTTTCAGCAATCATCCTCGCCCTTGTATCGACAATGGAGCGCCCGGTGCGCAACGCCCTGTACTGGCTGGTGGGATATCTCGGCGGAGCAACGATGCAGGAAGTGGCGATACTCACCCCGATCGTTCTTGTTCTTGTTGTTTTCGCCGTGCTCAGTGCGGGACAGATGAACGTGATAGCCCTTGGCGATGAAGCGGCACAGCATCTCGGTGTTTCCGCCCGGCGCATGCAGTTCTTCCTGTACCTTATTGCATCGTTGCTGACCGCGGCCGCGGTGAGCTTCTCGGGTGCGATCGGCTTTGTCGGTTTGATCGTACCGCATCTCTGCAGACGACTGTTCGGTCCCGATCACCGTTTGCTTCTGCCGGCGGCGTTTCTCGGCGGGGCTGCGTTTCTCATCCTGTCTGATATTCTTGCGCGATCGCTGCTGCACCCGTCGGAGCTTCCCGTGGGAGCTGTCACCGCCGCACTCGGTGCCCCGGTGTTCATCTACGTCATGCGACGAAAATCCTGAAATTGCCCTTGCTTTTTTGCATCAGGAATGACTACTTTTGTAGTTCTGTAAGGTATATCACAAACGCGACGACGATAGTATGAAACGGACATTTCAACCCAGCAACCGGAGACGAAAGAACAAGCACGGTTTTCGCGCACGCATGGCGACGAAAAACGGACGAAAAGTCATCGCCAGGAGGCGAGCGAAAGGGCGCTGGAGACTCACCGTCAGTGACGAGCCCAAGCACAGGTAACACGCGGAAGCATACCCTTCCGAAATCGGAAATTCTTCGTGGGTATCGAGCTTTTGGTCGCGTATTATCCCGCGGAGCCTATATTCAGAGCGATTGTATCCGATGCTACTATGACATGCAGCGGAAAATCCCACCTTACCAGTGTACGGTGGGATTTGCTGTTAGAAAGCCCGGCTCCTCAGTCAGGAGAAACCGTATGCGACGCCTCCTCAGGGAAGCATATCGGCAGCAGAAGGAGCATATCGAATCTCTCTGCCAGGAGCAGGAGTTGCATCTGCGATGTGTCTTTCTCATCGACGGGAAAAGGGGCGCGCGACAATCTTCGTATCCTGAGGTGCGAGCGGCCGTCGGAACGATACTCAAAACCTTGCAGAGGACGCTGAAGGAAGAATGAAAAACGCTCTCGGATACGTGCTCATTTTTGCCATTCGCGTGTACAGAACAGTGATATCACCACTGTTTCCGCCATCCTGCCGGTTCTACCCCACATGTTCGTCCTATTCCATGGAAGCTATCCGGAAATATGGTCCTTTCAAAGGCACCTGGATGGGAGTGAGGCGCATTGCGCGCTGCCACCCGTGGAATGAAGGCGGTTATGATCCGGTTCCATAAAGCCTATACAAACAAAAAGACATAGTAATGGACAGACAAGCAATTATCGGATTCGTCATCATCGCCGTCCTTTTCGTCCTCTGGATGTTTTATACGGCGCCAGATCCGGAAGCTGTACGTCAGCCAGCCCGGGAGCAGCTTGCCGATACCTCAGGAGGCGATGTTCATTCCGAAAATGGCACTCAGAAGGCGGATAACGCCGGCAACATGCAGCCTGCAACACAGACATCGGGTACGGCAGAACGTAACCCGGACGGAAGCGACAGCACAGCATTGAGCCCGGCGCAACAGCAGTACGGTAAATGGTTCAGCCATCTCGCCGAAGGAAAGGACGTCTCGTTCACCATCGAGACAGAACTCTATGAAGTTGTGTTTTCCACCCAGGGTGGAACCATCAAGCGCTGGACACTCAAGAATTTCACAACATGGCGCGACAATCCCTTGCAGCTCATCGACTGGAAGAGACAGAACGATTACAACATCGTTTTTGCGAGCTCCGACGGACGCCTAATAGACACAAAAGATCTCTATTTCCGGTTCTCGTCCTATCCGGAAAACGGACGTGTGGTGCTCAGGGATTCCATGACATACAGCTTCGAAGCGGTTCTTCCTGTGAAGGGGGACAGTGCTGCCATCATCAAACGTTACACGGTTCGCAGCGGTGGATACAACCTCGACATCGACATAGAAATGAAAAATCTGGCGGAAGTCATCGCGAATTATGAATACCAGGTTGTTATTCACTCTCCTGCCCATTCGGAGAGAAACAGCGTCGAGGAAGCAAGCTTCTCAGAAGCCAATGTGTATGTCGACGACAAGCGTTCTTCGTTCAACGCGGATGATGCAGAAGAACGATTAAAGGAAAATCTGCAGGGAGAAACCAGATGGGTGGCTCTCAATAACAAGTACTTTCTCAGTGCTCTGATAACGCGAGAGGATTTCACGGGTAACGGCGCCTACATCGAAGGAATAATGAAACCCCTTCCGGATGAAGGACAGAGAGAGATCTACGAAGCAGGCATCAAAGTCAAGTACCGTGGAAATCCATCGGAAGTCGCACACTTCACCGCGTACATCGGGCCCATGGACTACGATCTCCTTCAGGCCCAGCAAAAAGGTCTCGAACAGATACTCAGCCTCGGCTGGGAGTTTGTTGTGCGTCCGTTCTCAGAGTATTTCGTAATGCCCCTGTTCGGTTTTCTCCACAGCTTCATCCCGAATTACGGCCTGGTCATCATCATATTCTCGATCATTGTCAAGCTGGTACTCTATCCCCTTACGAAAAGCAGCATGCGCTCGATGCAGCGCATGCAGAAGCTGCAACCGCTGATAACGGAGCTTCGGGAGAAATACAAGGACGATCAGCAGAAACAGAACGTGGAGATCATGAAGCTGTACAAGGAGTACGGTGTCAATCCTGCGGGAGGATGTCTCCCGATGGCCCTGCAGATGCCGATACTTTTTGCGCTCTTTACCATATTTCGATCGACCATTGAACTACGCCATCAACCGTTCATGCTTTGGATGGATGATCTCTCCGCACCGGACATTCTCATCGATCTTCCGTTCAAGATTCCCCTGCTCGGCATGAGCTTCATCAGCGGTCTCGCGCTGCTGATGGCGGCAACCATGTTCATACAGCAGAAAATGTCAGTCAAGGATCCCAGACAAAAGTCCATGGTATACGTCATGCCGGTCATGTTCTGGATTCTTTTCAACGCCTTCCCTTCCGGTTTGAACCTGTATTATTTCATGTTCAACATCCTCTCCATTGGACAGCAGTATCTCATCAACAAACGCCACCAGGATGAACCGTTAACAAAAGTTGCTCCAAAGGGAGGGAAGAAACAGAGCTGGTCTGAGAGGGCGATGGCATCCATGCAGGAGAAAGCCAAGCAGCAGGACAAAGCGAGAAAGTCCTCGAAGAAAAACAGGCAATTCTGAAAGACGTGTTTCACGTGAAACAGACCCCCTCCCTGTCCGGAGGGGGTTTTTGTTTCACGTGAAACGAAAGCATGCCGCACGAATGTCAATGCATGGACAGGATTTTTTTGCGTGCAGTATGCAGATTCTCAATGTGCATGTTCACGAATCGACTGCCGCGATGCACATTTTTTCTGCAGTGGTCCGGACGGTATGGAGTTTCAATAAGCTGGAATGAATTTCTTTCCGGCACTTGTTTGGTCTCGGGCGGAATTGCGGGGCTTGTGGTGGTGGTTCGATATGCGAGAATATCCTTCTTTCCGGCAC
>JAFGKR010000166.1 GCA_016928515.1 Bacteroidota bacterium
CAGGACAAAAAGGCGAAAATCCAGATCTACCACAAGAGCGGGAAGTATCACGGAAAAATCGTCTGGCTCAAGGAGCCGAATGACGAAAGCGGCAAGCCAAAGCTCGACAAGGAGAATCCGGAGGAGTCCTTGCGGACACGACCGTTGTTGGGACTCGTGATGCTGCGGGATTTCGTCTACGATGAGGATCGTGAATGGGAGGACGGCGAAATCTACGACCCGAAAAACGGTAAAACCTACAGCTGCGTGATGACGCTGAGTGAGGACGGCAAGACACTCGACGTCCGGGGGTACATCGGCTTCTCCTTCATCGGCCGTACACAGGTCTGGACGCGGACGGACTGACCTGCAAGCAGGCATCCCACAACGAAGTTCCGTCCCGCTCTGCGGGAGGAGGCCGGCGGGCGGCGCACATCTGCATTCTTTCCGCTATTGCCCCGGCAAGCCGTCGGCTCAACGTGGCATCTCCGTGGCATCTGCGCCCGGGCCTCTGACAACCGGCCCCTGCATTTTTGCCTGATACCTTCCGCCCGCGCTATCTTGCATAATGCGGAGCGCAGAAGAAATCCTCAATAAAATCAAAGGGAAAGCACTGCTGGCCCCGATGCTTGCGACCACGGACATCCCGTTCCGCCGTATCTGCCGGGAGTTTGGCGCCGCTCTCACCTGCACGGAAATGGTCAGTGCCGCCGGTATCCTGCGTTCCTCCTCCCGATCCTTCCGCAACGCTGTCTTCGGAGCGGATGAACACCCCATCGCCATACAGCTCGTGGTCGCGGAAGCAGAAGACGGCGCGGCAGCCGCCGCGGAATTGCAATCGCTGCAGCCCGATCTGTTCGACATCAACTGCGGATGTCCGAACGATCGCATATGTGAAGCCGGAGCGGGAGCGCAACTGCTCGAAGACCTGTCCCGTTTCGGCGCCATCATCGCCGCCGTGCGGCGCGTCTCCGAAGTGCCGCTTTCCGTCAAAGTCCGCAACCGCGGATTCACGAAGCAACAATCCGTTCGCGATATCGTGCGTACCGCGCAGGACAGTGGAGCCGATCTGATCACGATCCATGCCCGAACGAGAAATACACCGTATAACGTCGCGGCCGACTGGACGCACATCGCCGAAGCCGTGAGCGTCGCCCGTATCCCCGTCATCGGCAACGGCGATGTCTTTTCCGCCGACGATGCCTTCCGCATGCTCCGGGAGACGGGTTGTCATGCAGTCATGATCGCACGAGGCAGCCTGGGCACACCATGGATTTTTCGTGATATTGCCCGGGGAGACTCCTGTGGAATACGGGCTTGTGCCCCATCCGGCCCCGAAATGCAGCGTCTCGTCCATCGTCATCTCGCGATGATTCGCGATGAATTCGGTCCTGTCCATGCCCTGCCCCGCATCCGGAAACATGCGTTGTGGTATGCGCGATTCTTCACGGGGACGGACGCTCTCCGCAGAGAAATCTTTTCCGTCGAAGATCCGGACGTCATCCTCGCATCCACAGACAGGTTTTTCGCTTCGGAACCCGATGCGCTCGCACCTGACAGCGTGGAAGCCCGGCGTATTGAACACGCCTTCCGCGAACGCATACTTTTCTGGACGACAAATGCGCTGCAGATCGAGGGGTGAGACCGCGCAACCCCTTCGCGAATGATCCGTACATAAAGAGAACTGACAAGAATCCCAACGGGAGAATCATGCTTCACGTTTCGCATCTCCGAAAGGAATTCACGAATATCGTCGCCGTCGATGACGTATCCTTCTCGGTACAACCAGGACAGATCTTCGGCCTCATCGGACCCAATGGAGCGGGAAAATCAACCACGATCCGCATGATCATGGATATCATTCAGCCCGACGCAGGGCAAGTGACAATCGACGGTCATCCGATGAACGCTTCGGCGAAAAATATCATCGGATACCTGCCCGAGGAGCGCGGCCTGTACCGGAAAAACAAGCTGATCAATGTCATCAGCTATTTCGGCGCGCTCAAGGGCCTCACCCCGCGTGCCGCCCGTGATGCGGCACGTCCGCTGCTCGATCTGTTCGATCTCACGAAATACGAAAACCGGAATATCGAAGAGCTCTCGAAAGGCAATCAGCAGAAGGTCCAATTCATCATCTCCATTCTGCACCAGCCGCGCTTGCTCGTGCTCGATGAGCTGTTCGCCGGCCTCGATCCGGTGAACCAGGTCCTGATGAAGGATGAGCTGCTGCAGCTCCGCCGGGAGAACCGTGCGATCATCTTCTCCACGCATCAGATGGACCAGGCCGAGAAGCTCTGCGATGATCTGATGATGATCAACCGGGGGAAAACGGTGCTGCACGGCACACCCACCGGCATCAAACAACAACATGGCCGTAACGCACTGCATGTCGAGTTCACCGGAGACGGTTCCTTCCTCCGGGAGATCGACGGTGTGGTCTCCGTCGATCTCGCACAGAATTATGCTGAAATCGAACTGCGTGATGACGTCCGCACAAACGATATTGTATCCGCCATGCTGCCTCGGCTCGAACTGCATCACGTCGCACGCATCGAACCGTCGCTGCAGTCCATTTTCATCACCGTCGTCGGCCGCGACAATGTCGCAGCGGGAGAGGATACCGCGACGGCACAACCTGCTCCGCCACGGATGAGCAGCAAGGATCCCCGTGTACGGAAACCTTTCGTCAATATGCTGATCTTTTTCGCGGTTGGACTCATACTCTCCTTCAATCTCCGCGAAGGCATCGACACGGTCATGCTGCTGTTCGTACTCGCAGCATTCGCGGGCATGGTAATCTCCTATGTCAAATTCACCAGAGCACGCAGAGAACTGCAGCGCGAGTACATCCACGAGGAGGAACAGAAATGAAACTGACGACCAAGGCGATACGTGTTGCGCTCTGGGAATTCGTCGAGCGCGTCAAAACGAAAAGTTTTCTGATCAGCCTGTTCCTCACCCCGGGTATCATGGTGCTCTTTGCCGCCGGTCCCGCTCTGCTCAAGGATTCCCTCGAAACGACGGAATCCCAGCGCATTGCCATCTTTGATGGAAGCGGTATCGTCTTTGACAGTCTCAACGCCTCACTGCAGGAGTCACCGACACTGGCGAACGGAAAGCCGAAGTATATTCCGGAACGTATTCCGGACGACGGCCGCCCCCTGTCCGCCATCAAGACCGAACTCGACACGGCCTTGCTGCGCGAAGAATTTTCCGCCGTGATACTGATACCCGCGGGAGTCCTCGATTCACACGTCGTGGAATATCGCTCGCAGAATGTGTCGGATATCGAAGGGATCACCATCCTGGAACGACGCGTCTCGCGCATCATCACCGGATACAAGATTTCACACGCCGGTCTGGATCCCGACCGGGTGCGTGTATTGAACCGCGGGACCGACATGCGCACTGTGCGCATTTCGGAGAAAGGAGAAAAGGAGTCCGGTTTCCTCGAATCCTTCGGCCTCGCCTACGTGTTTCTCATTTTCATGCTCATCATGATTCTGTCCTCGGGACAGATGCTCGTGCGCAGCATGGTCGAGGAGAAAAGCAACCGGATCGTGGAGGTCCTGATCTCGTCCTGCTCCCCGATGGATCTGATGTTCGGCAAAATCGTCGGCATCAGTCTGCTTGCCATCGTGCAGGTTCTGTTCTGGACGGCGATCGGAGTGCTGCTGGTGTACGCCGTCGATCTGCGCAATCTGCCGCTGGAAAATATCTGGCTGATGGTCGTGTATTTCATTCTCGGCTTTTTCCTGTATGCGGGGATATTCGTGGCATTCGGCTGTTTCGCCTCCACTGAACAGGAGGCACAGCAGATGACCGGGTATCTGTCCATGCTGCTGATGCTGCCGATCATCATTGCCGTCATCGCGACACAGAGTCCGAACAATCCCGTGCTTGTCGGGCTGACGATGATCCCCCTGATCACCCCGCAGATGATGTTCGTGCGTCTCCCGATTACAACCCCTCCGACCTGGGAAATTGCATTGAGCCTCGGAATCCTCGTATGTTCCATCATTATCGTCACCTGGATCGCGGCGAAAATCTTCCGGACCGGCATTCTGTTGACAGGGAAGCGACCGGGACTCGAAGAGATCTGGCGCTGGATCCGCGCCTGAGGAGAAAGCATGAAAGACCTGCTGTTTGTCATCGCCCTGATCGTCCTGATCATCGTCGCCCTGAAAATACTTTTCTGGGCAATATCCAAAGTCATCGTCATCGCCGTCATCGCGGCGGCGGTATATATCGGATTTCGTATGCTCACCGCCCGGAAGAGAGGCGGCTGAGCGGGAGTTCCCCGCATGAACAAACCCATCGTGGCTATCGTCGGCCGCCCGAACGTGGGGAAATCCACGTTGTTCAACCGTATCATCGGTGCACGCAAGGCCATCGTAGACGATCAGCCGGGCGTCACCCGCGACCGGCACTACGCCGAAACGGACTGGTCCGGTCGCGAATTCGTACTCATCGACACCGGCGGCTACGTCCCGGAATCAGACGACGTCTTCGAACGCGCCATTCGCGAACAGGTCCGCATCTCCGTCGAGGAAGCGGCGGTGATCGTTTTCGTCGTCGACGGACAGGAGGGATTGTATCCCATCGACATGGAAGTGGCGCAACTGCTGCGGAAAAGCGAGAAGAAGGTGGTTCTCGCCGTCAACAAGATCGACAGCCGGAAGTACGAAATGAATCAGGCGGAATTCTACGCGCTCGGTCTCGGCGATCCACATCCGGTCTCCGCGATCAGCGGTCGCAGTTCCGGCGACCTTCTGGATGTGATCGTCGAGGGATTTCCGCCGCCCGACGAGGAGGAAGCGCTTCCGCATATGCAGCTCGCCATCATCGGCCGGCCGAATGTCGGAAAATCCTCCATCACCAATGCCATCATCGGTGCCGAACGTTCCATCGTGACGGATGTGCCCGGCACAACGCGCGATTCCATCGATTCGACCCTGACGTATGAGGGACGCACCATCACGCTCGTCGACACCGCAGGCCTGCGCCGGAAAAGCCGCGTCAGGGAAAATGTGGAATACTTCTCCACCCTGCGCACGCTCAAAAGCATTCAACGCTGTGACGTGGCATTGTGCCTGCTCGACGGTGCGGACGGGATGACGCATCAGGATATCGACGTCCTGAATGAAGCCATCCGCTTCAACAAAGGCGTCGTGATAGCCGTCAACAAGTGGGACCTCGTCGAAAAGGATCACAAGACGGCCGACCTGATCACCAAGGATATTTATGCGCGGGTGAAGATGTTCGATTACATCCCCGTGATCTTCGTCTCCGCCATGACACGCCAGCGCGTGCTCAAGGCGCTGGATCTCTGTCTCACCGTTTATGACGAGCGAGCGAAACGCATTCCCACATCCGAGCTGAACGACAGCATCCTCGAAATCCTGCGCACGACACCGCCACCTTCGACACCGACCGGCAAACAGGTCAAGATCTTTTACGCGACACAGGTGCGGGAAGAACCGCCCGTCATTGTACTTTTCGCCAACGAGCCCAAATACATTCCCGAAAGCTACCGGCGTTTCGTGGAACGGCAGATTCGCGGACTCTGGGGATTCACCGGTGTTCCCCTCACGGTGCAGTTCCGCAGAACCAAACCGGAATAACCGGCATCACATAGGAATAACGCGGGAAGCGGAAATTTCCCTCCCGCTTTTCGTGTTGTAGACAATGTATGTCCCTCCGCAGAATCAGAGTACCCATGAGCAAGCAACAGCAACGACAGAGACAACAACAGGAAGAACAGAAACCACAATTCCCCATGCAGGGCATGAGTATGTACCGGTGGTTCCTCATCGCCCTCGTCATCATTTTCGGACTGCAGTTTTTCTGGAACTGGTCCCAGCAGGGATCCTCCCTCCCCTACACCAGTTTCAAGGACATGGTGCGCAACGGAAAAATCACCAAGGTCGAAATCGATCAGGGAATGCTCACGGCGTTCGAGAAATCCGCCGGCGACAAGAAGGATGCCTCCTCCGGAAAGTCCTACAACGTCGTCATCCCCACATCGGTGCAGGACGACAATCTCATGTCGCTGCTCGAGGAGAATGACGTCACCGTGGTCGCGATCAAGGACACCTCGGAGCTGTGGAACACCATCATCTGGTTCATCCTTCCCATCGCGCTGATGCTCGGATTCTTTTTCTTCATGAGTGCTCGCCTGCGCGGCTCCGGTGGTGGACCGGGCGGTCTCCTGTCCATGGGGAAAATGAATGCCCAGGCGTACACGAAAGAGAAGGTGAAGACCACCTTCGACGACGTCGCCGGGTCGAAGGAGCAGAAGGAGGCGCTCTATGAGATCATTCACTTCCTCCGTCGACCGCAGGACTTCCACCGCCTCGGCGGACGCGCTCCCAAGGGTGTGCTGTTGGTCGGTCCTCCGGGAACTGGAAAGACGCTGCTCGCACGTGCAGTCGCCGGCGAGGCCGGTGTACCGTTTTTCCACGTCTCCGGCTCAGCCTTCCTCGAAATGCTCGTCGGTGTGGGGGCGAGTCGTGTGCGGGATCTGTTCGCCACGGCGAAGAAAAACACGCCCTGCATCATTTTCGTTGACGAGATCGATTCCATCGGCCGCCGGCGCGGAGGGATACAGGGATTCTACGGCGGTGGGGCCAGCGAGATGGAGCAGACGTTGAATCAGCTGCTTTCGGAGATGGACGGATTCGAACCGAACGAGGACGTCATCGTCATGGCCGCCACGAACCAGCCCGATGTGCTGGATCCGGCGCTGTTGCGTCCGGGCCGTTTCGATCGCCGCATCACCGTCGATCTCCCGAACCTGCAGGAGCGGGAAGCGATCCTCAACGTGCACACGCGCAAAGTGCCCCTCGGCGAAGATGTGAACCTCAAGGATGTCGCGCGCAGCACGCCCGGCAATTCCGGCGCGGATCTGAAAAATCTCGTCAACGAGGCAGCCATCCTCGCATCGAAAAAACGCAAGGACCAGGTGGAGCGCGAGGACTTCATGAACGCGCTCGATACCATCATGCTGGGGCACGTGCGATCGAGCGTCATTCTCAGCGAGGAGGAGAAACGCCGAACTGCGTATCATGAAGGCGGACACGCCCTCATCGCCAAACTCACACCGGGCTCCGATCCCGTCACCAAGGTGTCCATCGTCCCCCGCGGGCGCGCCCTGGGCGTCACCATGCAGACCCCCCTGGATGAACGCCATAACTACACGGAAGACTACCTTCTTTCCCGCCTCGCCGTCCTGCTCGGCGGACGTGCGGCGGAACTGTTGGTGTTCGACAGCATTTCCACCGGTGCGGAGAATGATCTCACACATTGCACGACGCTCGCCCGCAACATGGTTGCGCGCTACGGCATGAGCGAAAAGCTCGGGAACATGTCACTGATGGATCCTGGCGGGGAATCATACATCAATGAGAATCCCTTCGCACAGCGCAATTTCAGTGACGATACCCTCGAACTGGTGGACAGCGAAACGCGGCGCCTGATCGATGACGCCTACGACAAGGCCAAAACCATGCTCCGCGAACACCGTGACACACTTGACCTTATCGCCAAAGCACTGCTCCAGCACGAAGGATTGGATGGGCACGAACTCGACGTGATCATCAACGAGAAGCGGATTCCCGAGACCCTGCAGGCGAACGGGAATTCCAACGAGGCTGCAATCCAAAACCAATAGTGCAATCCAGTAACCTGTTGTGAAATAACAGGTTGCGTTATATTTTAGCCCGCACTAAAATATTTTTTAGTGCGGGCTAATTTCTTTGTGGAACTCTGTACTGCGAGCCGGCGCTTCGCTCGTACAGTCTCACGGATTGGCGTCCATTTCACTGATCCGCGACTTCCTGCCTACTGCCTTTTCCGCAGTCGAGCGGCGAAGGCACCGTCCATACGATGTCTGTGCGGAAAGGTTGCGAGAAAGCCTTCATCGTTAACGACACGGTTGGGCAGCAGCTCCTCGGCATGCTCGAGCTCGAATTCGGAGTGCGCTTCAAGAAACGGCTTCACGATGCCCTCGTTCTCTTCCGGTTCGATGGTGCAGGTGCTGTATAGGAGCACACCACCCGGCTTGACGAGTCTCGCTGCATTCTCGATGATATTTTTCTGCAGGAGTGCGAGCTTGCGAATATCCTCCAGGTCGCGCTTCCACTTGATGTCCGGCTTCTTGCTCAATGTACCGAGACCGGAACACGGCGCGTCCACCAGCACCTTGTCCGCCGGCTCCAGTTCGATGCTCTCCGCGAGTCCCTCGACGGTTTCGATGATGCTGGCACCAATGCGTTCGGCCGCCTGACGCACGAGATTCAAACGCACGTCATAGCGGTCCACTGCGATGATACGTCCCTGGTTCTGCATGTGCTCCGCCGCATGCAGGGACTTCCCCCCCGGTGCGGCGCAAAGGTCGATCAGTGTCTCCCCGGGTTGCGGTGCAAGCAGGTCGCCGACCAGACCGGCACTTTCATCCTGAATCGTGAACAGCCCTTCCGTGAAAAGGCGACTCTGACGAATGTTCGGCAGGTTGCGCACGGTGACGTAATCACGCATGTAAAAACACCTGCGGTAATCGATGCCGACCTCCACCAGCTCGTTGACGAAGCTGCGATAGTCGATCTTGAGGGGATTCGGACGCAGCGTCAGAAATGGACGCATATTGTTCGCTTTGCACAGGGATTCCGTTTCCTCGAACCCATAGCGCGCATGCCATCGTTTAACCATCCAGGGCGGATGGGAATGCACGACGGAGAGATATTGAATCTCGTCATTCGTCGCCAGAGGATAACGAATGTTCTCCACATTGCGTGCAATGTTGCGCAGGAGGCCGTTCATTGTGTCAGCCAGGCGTTGTCCGCGGTATTTTTTCACGAACTCCACCGCCTCGTTCACGGCGGCGTGATGCGGAATACGGGTCAGGAACAGGATCTGATATAACGCCACCCGCAGCGCGCTACGTACGTTCGGAGCCACCTTGGAATATTGCCCGTGATAGAAACCCGTGAGCACCCAGTCAAGCTTGGACTGGTTGCGAAGAACACCGTGCACCAGCTCGTTCAGCAGGCGTTTGTCGGGGGGATTCAGGTCGCCCATTTCAAGCTCGATATCGATCAGCTTGTCAAGATAGGCATCCGTCCGCTCGACCCGCGTGAGGATTTTCACCGCAATGCCGCGCACCCCCGTGTACAAAGGGGGAAGGGAGTGGGAGTCGTTGGTCATAGGTCCTGTATCGCTATGGGTTATGATGCAAAATTGCGCTGTGCGGATGTCTGGACAAACACATCGCGCAGAAGACGTCGTTCGTTTTCGGTCAGGGGACGGTCTCGCCGCGCCATCACCGCTGATGCCGTCGACGCGAAACGGTCAAAATCATACTCTTCCAGTCCCGTGGCTCCACCCCAGGAAAAGCTGGGGAGGAACTTGGGCGGGAAATCCGCGCCGAAAATATTGCAGCCCACCCCCACCACCGTGCCGGTGTTGAACATGGTATTGATGCCGCACTTGCTGTGATCCGCCATGATCGTACCGAGAAACATCCGCCCGGTATCGTAGGAGCGGCCCTCGAGCGTCACACGAATGGCGGAGTAATTGTTTTTCAGATCGCTGGTGTTCGTATCCGCCCCGAGATTCGTCCAGGGCCCAAGGTAGGAATGACCGACGAATCCGTCGTGCTGTTTGTTGGCATACGAATGGAAAAGAGTGTCTTCCACTTCACCACCGACCTTGCAGACGGGACCGATGGTGGTCCCTCCGTACAGTTTCGCCCCCGCCTTGACGCGGGAGGAACGTCCGACCGCGGCAGGCCCCATGATCAATGCCTGCGGCAATATCTGAACACCGGACTCGATAATGACCGGACCGTCCGTCGCATCGATGACGGCACCCGCACCGATGCGAACATCCGCTCCGATGAAAATCCGATCCGCAGCGATCAGTTCCACCGAGGTGGCGAGGTTCGCCGAGGGGTGCACTGTTCCGGGCATGAAAAAATCAGCATCCTCCTCGAGCAATGTCCGGTTCCAGGTGATCAGATCCCACGGAAAACGAAATGCGCCATGTTCCACCTCTGAGAGCGGGGCCGGAAAATCCTCGAGCGACGAATGGCTGTGCGGGGAATGCACCAGTTCTTCACGTATGAGCCCGGTTTTCAACCAGCTGTACAGCTTCTCGCGAAGTTGATCGGAAACCACGGTCGCAGCCAGGAGTATCCCGTGATGCGTGAAGAGATGATCCTCGCCGCGGGATTCGCGGATGGCATGGACGAGAGTGCTGCGCAGTATCGCGCTGCCGTTGATGAAAACATCCGGTTCGGTCGGGTTGTTGACCGGAAGCGATGTCCGTTCAGCCATGACCTCGGAGAGCCCCATGCGCGTAAACAATGCAAGCGCTTCATTTTCAAAGTATTGGCCAACGCGCTCTCTGAGAGTGAACACGCCGCTCCGAAGGTCGAAGTCGGGGTGGAGATGGGTCAGAGGCAACAGGGTTGAAATCGAGAAATCTTCGAACAGGCAGATGGACATGGCGATTGCATGGAGTAAGTAAGAAGAAATGTACGATTCTGTATGGGGAATGACAAGACGGAGAAAGGAAACGGCCAAGCTGCAGAATGCGCAGTGTGGCCGTGTTGATGTCGGGGATTGGCGTCGAAGGGAAAAAATCAGTCGAGGAGATACTCCTCCTCGGCATACAGCTTCATCTGAAACAGGAGATTTCGCATCATTTCACGGTACTCCTCGACGTCGGGCGCCAGGGCGATCGTCTCTTTGTATTCATGGAATGCGTCCGTGTACAACCCGCGTTTCTCGAAATAAATACCGCGGATGAGATGCAGCGTCACATCGTCCGCACCCATCGCGGTGAGTTCTGTATCGAGCTTCCCGAGCTCGTCCTGGATGGCCGCAACGGTATCCGCAGGAAGGATGCGAAATGTCTGGATGTCGCTCTCCAGGTAGTCTGAGAGCCGCGTGATGCGCCAGTGGTATTGATGATCGGGAGAGAGCGCAGGCAGACTGTCGGAGAGATATCGAAACTGATCAGTGTTCAGCTTCATCCTCGTGATGGTATTGAACTGATCATCGAGAAGGATGAAGTCATATGTCTGCGCCTCGTCAGCATCCACCCACTGAAACAGTGGATCGGTGGTCATGACCGCGTATTTCGGGAATACCGCAGTGAAGACGTCGAAGCCGCCGCGTACGGCGCCGTATACCGGATCGTCGTCCTTCTCTCGTGTCCGGTTCATTTGAGCGGCAGCGTATTCGAGAATGGAACCCGCGGTCGCTTCCCCCGCGTTGCGTCCTGCCAGTGCCTCGAATTCCGCGAGGCGTTTGGTCATATTCTCATCGATGCTGACCAGACGGGATCTGTTAAGCATCAACTTGGCGTAACTGGCGAATGACGTCTTGACGATGTCTTTCCCGTCCAGTGTCATCCCGACCTTCACTGCTATCCACGGACCCTTTCCGTCATCCTGATATGTCACTTTCCCTTTGGCGCTCATGACCATGAACTGAGTCTGGGCGGAGACCGCTGCCGTCGTTAGCAGCAGCACTACACCGGTCACGGTTATCTGCAGAATATTCATACTGACCTCCTCTCTGTCTGATTATCGGGAAACGCCATAGCCTGAAATTCTTCCATTGTCCACATCGGCAGGACGGGTTCGCAGTTTGGTTCCTGCCCGAAAAATGCCGGCACCGGCGGCAGCCCGTGTTGCTTGTACATGAGACCGTTGAAAATGAACAGTTCGTGTTTGCGATGCAGTTTGCATTCCGCCCATTCGCACAGCGGAGAGAGACGGATCCATGTCGCGGGGTCAATACCTCTTGTACCATACAGACCGGGCGGGAGTTCCTGATCAGGGATCGTGCCTCCGCCAGGCGCCCCGGCGTGCCCCCCTGCGGAAAGCAGAACGGGGATACCGGTCTCCGGAACAAACCGCAGCGACATGTGCAGAAAAACGCGCAGTGTTTGTTCCCAGAGTCGCATGACATGCGGAAGCATCAGCTCCCATTCCTCGAAATACACGAATTCGTTGAATGTCTGAAGCTCGGTCGAGAGGTAGCGCTCCTTGACGAGACTTTCGCGAAGTAACTCGCTTCTTTTCCCTGCCAGGAAACGCAGAAAGTAGCGGAAATCGCGGTCGCCGGCACCGCAGGTCTCCATGACCTGCGCGATCTCCGGAATCCGTGCCTCCCACTGCTCCACCCTGGGATTGAGCGCATCCGGCGTCAGCGCTCGGCGACCGCTCTCTTCCATCAACCGATAGCAGTAGGCAAACTGAGGAAGCGTCAGTGCAGCATGCATGAGTCGCGTGTGTGCGAGAAACGGTTCGTTATCGGCGAAGGCATGCGTCAACACGGTAGGGAGAGGATTGGCGCTGTCACGGAACGCGCGCCGCGTCTGCTGCTCCCGATACTGAAAGCGCAGCCAGGTCGTGAATGCATTGGCGGGAATGAACAGCAGCACGGCCGTTGCCATGAGATTGTAGCTGATCTTCCAATCGAAATAGAAAAATGCGATCAGCGGCAGAAAAAACACCACGACCGCTTCGGTGAACAGAAGCACTGTGATGAGGACGGCGACGTGGAAGCGTCCAGGCGGTTTCGTGCGAAGAGTGCGGTACAGCGCGATGCTGAGATAGGACAACAGGAAGACCAGCAGCCAGTCGCCCCAGCCCGGAATCGGCTCGATGAAACGGTCCGTCAACAGCATGTTGATGACATTCGCGTGTATGAATGCACCCGGCATGTCCGGTCCCTCTATCCCCATTTTCCGGCCGAGCGGTGTCTTATGGGTATCATCGAGGTAAAACATCCCACCCTCATTGACGAAGCCGACGATGATGATTTTCCCTTTCAGGACATCATCGTACCGTGTACTGAATAGCACATCGTCGATAGGCACGTTCGGGATGATACTGTAATGGGAGGTGTAATAGACGATCTGGGGTTCCGCAGGCTGCCGGAGAATGGCGTCGATGGTCGAAGGATCATACAATTCGAGCATCTTCAGAGGAAAACTCAGCCAACGCTCCCCGTCCACAACCGCATACGGCAGAAAGCGACGCACAACCCCATCCGGATCGGGCACGAGATTCGCAAAGCCGTAATGCCGGGCGACGGCCTTGACGGGAGGAAGAATATCAAACGTCGGTTGCATGTTGCGGGGATCGAAACCATTGACGAGAACGACATTTGGTACGTCCCTGATCGCGAGCCGCAGATCCTCCACCTCCATCAATCGCTCCGGAGGAAAGCGCTCAAGATGCATCTCGTCGAAAATGACATCCACACCGATCACCGCGGCACCGATATCCTGCAGGCGGTACAGCAGGGCGGCGATCTTCCCGTCGGGCGCAGGGGCGGCTTCGCCGATGTTGATGACGTAAATGCGATCGTCCATGTACTCCATATCCTTGACCGCAAAGATCGCATCGAGGCTGACGTCCGCGATGTTGAGAAAATCGATGCGGTCGAGGATGGGGTTGAGAAAGGACGTCTCGTCTGCTTCGGGAAGGCTCTCGGAGATGACTATCATCACCTGCACACCTAGCATCACCAGGAGCGAGGCGAGCAGGTATTCAAGACGGAAGATGTACTGGACGAGACGCTTTCGCATCCAGAATCGTGCGAAAATTCAACGGACGAATTGTCCGCATAATAGAACTTCCCCCCAGCATTTCCAAGAAGGACGATCGTATGTCCGGTGCGAACCGGAAAGCGGCTTCAGCGATCAGAATCCATCGGAGAGATCGAAGCCGAAGAGCATGCCGAAATACCACCGCCATTCCTTCCCGTAGGTCACATCGGTGAACTGGAACGTCCGCGTGAACTCGTCGAGTCCGTAGGCGCCGCTGAAGAAAATGCGCGTCGGATACATGGAGAACGAAAAACTCTCCAGGCGCAGTTCGAAACCGACGTTCTTTTTGAGCGTACCGACGGTGAACTGATCCGGTGCCATGACGGCATCACCGACATCGAAGAAGATCCCGCCGTACAGTTTGTCGAACAGGATATGCCCGATATGCAGATCCATGCTCGGGATGATCGGGAAGCGGTATGCAAGTTGCGCGGTTGCGAGTTCGTTGCCGCCCAGCGCGTAGTAAGTATAGCCCTGCATGCCCGTGATGCCGCCGGCGTAGAAGTTGAAAAAGTCGTCGACAGGATCTCCAAGGATGGTTGCGCCGCGCAGGCGCAGGGCGAGAGTGTGATTGAGCCAGGGGAGTGCACCGGCAAACATCAGCTGCGCGTCGAAGCGATGGAAATTGAAATCCGTGTACAGTGGCACCAGCAGTCCCGTGCTTCGGTCGATCTCATAATCCCCGTTGGGATTGTAATTGTTGAATTCGTAATTGTAGAAGAGAGCAGCCCTGAAACCCACAGGATTGATTTCATGATCCCTCGTGGGCACCATGTTGCGGTAGCGCAATACCACGCTGATGTCGTTCCCCACGAAATACAGGTTGTCCAGCGCAGGCACAAGATTGTCCGTGGCGGGATTGATGAACTGCCCGATGGTTGATGTATACCGATTGTGTGTGTACCCGACTTCAAGACGCATGCGCTCACTGAAGAGGTTGTGCCCGAGCTTCGCCGAAAATGCGAGCAGATTGAAATCCACGTCCACGCCGAGGGTGTCGTAGGAGAGACCGATCTCCGTGTTGGTTCCGCGTGTCACGTTGAACACTTCGAGCGAGAGATCCGGATAGAGCCGGAGACTGCTGAAGATCGGCAGATCATCGCGGAAGGTGACATTCAGGTACAGATCGCGCTCGCCTTTCAGATTGATCGAGCCGCTCGCGAGAAACTCGACACGATTCAGCACATCCGTGGAATACATCATCAATCCCGGTTTGAGCAGATTGATCCCCGTGTTTTCGGGGTTGAATTCGTCAACGCGAATCGTGGGAAAGTACATCATGCTCTGGAAAAGACGCTCATACACCGAGGATTCATACTTCTCCACGTTCGTATCGTCGAAGCTGTTGAGCGCTTCCCAATCCCACTCCCCCGCCGATGCGATGGGAGAGGTGTACATCCGTGACGGCAGATAGGTGTGTCCCGCCACATCGAGTGGCTTTGCGTCGCGAAGTCGAGCGATTCTGTATCCCCCCGCTGTGTAGGCTGCGTACAAGAGGTCTCCACCTTCCTTCATATCGGGCATGAACGCCCCCCCCGTCACATTGGTCAGCGGTGTGTCCTCCCCGCGTGAACCCAACTGGTGGCGGTAGATGTTGAAAATGCCCGTGCGATCGGAGGCATAGAGAATAGCGCTGCCATCGGCAGTATACCGGGGATCACGGCAGTCGAACAGGGGGTCCGCAATCAATGCCTCGAAGCCACTGCCGTCGGGACGTACACGCGCGATGCTGCGCTGCAGTCGCGGCGAGTATGCGAAGAGAATCCACTCTCCATCCGGTGACCAGCGTGGCGTGAAAATCTGTTCTCCGTTCGCGAAAGAGGTAACACTGCTGTAGCCGCTGCCGTCGGCGTTCACAATGCCGAGATTGACGGTACCGTCTTTCGCATGGACAAATGCGATGCGGTTGCCATCGGGTGAGTAGGCGGGATTATGCGCCCGTCGTCCGTGTGTAAGCCGCTTCTCCTCTTCGGTGATCAGATCGTATTCATAGATGTCGTAGTAGATATGCCCGTACACACTGGGATCGTTGTACTTCGCGTAGACGATCTTCCTGCCGTCCGGTGACCATGAGACGGTCGACCGGACGCCGGGTACCACCGTCCGCTCCTTCCCGGTCTCGATGTCGTGAATGAAGAGAGAGGACTGCCCGAAGAAATCGGATGTCTTGTTCGAAATGTAGGCGAAGGATTTTCCGTCGGGGGACCAGACAGGGAAAAAGTTACCGAATCCCACGTCGGCGATCAGATCGCCCTCCACCCTTTTTGCCAGTACGGGTGCAATGCGCAGTTCGTATTCCTTCCGTAAATGTGCGGCCCATTCTTCGTACACTTCCCTGCCGCTCTTCCCGAGCACATCCTCGAACGCAGCATCGACGGTAAAAACGAAGGGATCACTTATAGCTCGGGTGAGGTCACGCAATCTCTCCTCCCCGTACTCCTGTGCGATGTACCGCGTGAGATTGAATCCCGCGTTATAGACACTTTCGTTTCCGAGACTGGTCTTGCCGAAGGCGCTCATCTCACCCCAGCTCAGCATGGAATCGGCAAGCACATAGCTGCGGAGAATCATGTCGCGATGCGCATCCCAGTTTTCGTACCCGAGGCGACCGCGCTGGAACTGCGCTGTTCCCTCCGCGAACCAGGGCGGCACGATCACACCGGGAAAGGGGTAGGACACCAGCAGATTGGGGAAACCATACAGCACGTCACGCCGCCGCTCCTTCTCGTAGCCGAACCACTGGAAAGTCAGTGCCGGGACTTTTCGGCCGAATTTCATCGCAGCCTGAATCTGGATAATGTGCGTGTACTCGTGAGCAACGACATTGCGCAGCCAGTTGTGCGTGCCGCGCAGTTCGAAATCCAGCGGCGAAGCCCAGATCTCGATCTTGTTGTTGAAGAAATACGCCGCCCCGTTCGAATAGTCGGAGATGTCCTTGACGATGAAACTCACACGGGTATCGGGCTCATGGTCGTAGAGCGATGTAATCGGACCGTATATGTCCTCCGCGATCTTTGCGATCACGCGGGCCGTGCGTTCCGCACCCTCGTGATAATGCACGTGGAAATGCTTTGTCGTGATCGTATACCAGTCCTTCTCCTGTGCGGAGTACGTATCTGGCTGGGCATGCACCGGAGCGTTCACAACGAAAAGAAGAAATGCCACGGAGAGGAGTGATAGATATGTGCGCATGATTCCTGCTAACATCGGTTGCGTGGCGTTGATACGCGAATTGATTCCCGGGGATTCGTCGAGCGGAACGGTTACCTGACCACGGCGATCTTGATGATCTTTTCTCCCGTCTTCCCCCCGGCGGTGGCCTGGATGCGTGCGAGATAAACGTCGCTCTGGATGCCGGAGACATTCCATGGAATGTCGTTGTCCGTCCCTCCTGCTACGGTCGCGGTAATCTCGTCCACTTTGTCGCCCGCGAGATCATAGATCTTCACCGATACGACAGCGTCCTCGGACACGTACAAACGGATGTAGGTTATTTCGTCATAGACCGGATTCGGCCAGTTGTAGCAGCGCTCCGGTGGGAAGAATTCAGCGATCGGGGCATCCGCGGTGAATGCTCGGGTAACAGCGAACGCGTTCCGCTCGTCGCCGTCGCGGGATCGCCAGAGCAGCTGCTCTTCCGTCACCGGTGAACCGGTTTCGAACAGAAACAGCTGTCCCGATGGAGATGCTGCGGCAAGAGCAAGTTTGTCATCCGCTGACGGGAACAGTGACACATCCGCGTTTTGCTGGATTGGTATGGGAAAACCGTCGGCCTGCTTCGCACCGGTCGTGAACTGCCAGACCTGATCCGCACCGATACCGAACACCGCGTTCCCTCCGGTTGAACGCAGATCCGCGGAAAGCGTGAAACGTGCGGGGTACGGTGCCGGATAGTAATCGACGGAAGACAGCGCCAGGTTGACCGCACGGAGTTCAGTGCCGCTGCACAGAAGGACATCAAGTCGCCCGTCGCCATCCGCATCTGCCGCACCTGCATGAACCGGGACATCCAAGGCGATGGACGGCAGCTCAACATACTCGAACGGCAGAGTGTCAGGATCGTCCGGCCGGCTCGCAAATCCGAGACCGCGATAGGACGCTCCGAATGCTTCACGGACACCGTCACCGTCGAAATCGCCCGCCGCGGCGGTCTGAGGCAGGAAGTGTGATGGCACGCCTCGCCAGGAAATGGCAGGATCCGAGAGTGTGCCGCTCCCGGTGTCCAGGAGTTTCGGTGTGGCATACCCCGTCAGAAGTGCGGTGGACTCTCCCATCGCGAGGATACGGAACGACAGTTCCTGCCAACCGATAAGATCGGGGGAGCGATCCAGATGAGGAATGGCAGAACGGGCGGTGCTGCTGGAAACGACATACACCGTGTCCGCGTCAGGCCCCTCGACACTGAACAGCAGCTTGCCGTCGATCACTGCCGGCGGCGCGAGCAGCGCCTGATCCAGACCCGAAAACACGTACCGCAGCTGAACATCCAGCATGCCGTCCCCATTCAAATCACGTGCTGCGAGAATCCAGAGATGTGTCGTTGCGCGGACATCGCCGAGACGGGTCACAAAGGCGATGTCGGCCACACCATCCTCGTTCCAGTCACCGATCGTCGGAGGTGTGATCGTTCGCATCGAGGCATCGAGAAAGACACGGGGACCCTGCGGAAGGAACGAGGACCCGTCCTGTCGCAGCACATAGAGTTTGACCGTGTCCGGCAGCACTTCGTGCTCGGGACTGTGCAGCAGTGAATCCGTTCCGAACAGGGCGATGATTTCGTGCGTGCCGTCTCCGTCGAGATCCGCTGTGCGCATTGCCACCGTACGGTTCGGCCCGAGATCCGTGCTTACATCGACCGGCCATCCGGCCATCGGCGCGATGGTGTTGTCGCCCAGCGCCACATCTAGTGACATGACGGGACCGCCGGCGGAGAAACGATCCATCGTTACGTGCGTAAAGGCCCCGCTGTTGGCGCGCGTATTCGGCGAAGTGTACATGCCGAAAGAATTCGTGTACACGGGGGAGATGTTCCCGCTGGACCAGTAGTCGAGAGGTGATCCCGTGCCGGTTTCCGTCCCGAAGACCGTCTGCACGTCCACACCGATGTCCTGTGGTCCGCCGGCCTGTTCGAGATCCACACCCTTGATGGGATGCCCGGTGTTGACCGTGTTCGCGGCGAGACGCTCGCGGATGCGGCCTTCATCGATATGCCAGATGAGTATGCCACCGTTGATGCGCACCTCCCGGTCCTCGGCGACAACACGACCACCGGGAAGCGACCAGTCGATGTCTTCCACGTCGATGATCACACCCTTGAGTTGCGACACGTCGCCGTTGGAGAAACCCGTGGTATCCTTGGGGAAGCGCAACTGCTGTACACTCCCGCCTGATACGAAGGTGATGTTCTGCCCATCGCCGCCGAGATCCCGCTGGCGATTCTCTGCCAGCCAATACTCATCACCGGTGATGGGCACACGGAGCACGTCGGCTGTCGATAGCGAATCGGATGCGGTGAGAAGATAGTTGTTCCTGCCCGGCGAGGCCTCACGCGGCACGGTCCACCCGAGCAGCATTTTCTCCCATGCCGATGGCTCCGGCGGACAGATGCCACCGTACGCAAAAATGCCTTCTCCATCCATCAGTCCGAAACGTCCGATACCGGTCTTTCCTGTCCTGGTATCGAAAAGATCCGGCAGCCCGGCGTACGTGCCGAAACTCGCAGCGAGCAAACCGTTGATGGTCAGCTCGAGCAAGCCCGTGGACCCGTCGAGGAGAGGGATTTCCCTGTTGTTGGTGGTGGGGATGACGGCGCAATTGGTAATGCGCGCGCCACCGGGCATGGTGATGCCATCAAAATCCTCGCCGAGCAGTCGCCGGAAACTGTCCATGGTGAACGAGAGGGAAGGGATGTCCAACGGCGTAGGATCGAAACCCTGGATACTGACCAGGTCGATGTCCCGGCCGCGTCCCGCATGAAAAACAACGAACATGTCATACGCGGTGAAGTCCCTGTCCGGATACTGCTGCCCGGCAAGTGTCCACGCTTCCACCGAGAGTTCCGCCACTGGCGCTTCGGATTCCTCCCCGCGGAAACTGTACTCCCCGAGCGGCTTTGAGACGGTAATCACGCGATCGAGAACCTCACCGATGAGATATGTTTTGCGGCCTGAAACCTTCCGCACGTAATTCTCGAGGAAACGGAGATGATGCTGAAAGTACGCCCGGTCATGCGGCATGGGATCGAGAATCTCCGTGCCGTAGTCGTACTGATAGATCGTGCCGAATTTTCCTGTACCGCTGGTGCGTTCGTCTTCATCTTCCTGAAAATCGACCATGACCGCCAGCACCCGCACGGTATCGGGCAGGCGGAGCAGGTTGGTCACGGAAGCACTGCGATGCGGACTGAACGAGTGATTGAAGCGTGGTACCGGAATCTGCTGCTGGGCGGAGGCGATGCCGCCAAGGAGAAGGAACGGAAGCACAGCGGCGATCGCGTGAAAGCGAAGCATCATGGAATCCCCTGGTTGATCAAGCAGGTTGCGCAGATGGATGAGAAACGGCTCACCCTCGGGAACAGAGGGTGAGACCGTTACCAGTGCAGTGCGGGCGCGGATGCACGATGCCCGATCAGTTCGCGGCGTCGTCGGCCGGGATGCGCGTACCGTCATCCTCCGGTCCGCCGGCGCGATTCCAGTTCACGGTCAATGTGAAACGGAGCGTCTCGGACAGCGGACTCGGTGTATCGTCATCGGAAATCGCGGTTGAGATGTAACTGAAATCGAAGCCGTAGATGTCATAGCGCACACCGGCGCCGAAAGTCAGGAAGCGGCGGTTGCCCTGACTGGGATCCTCGTGGAAGAAACCGAAGCGCAGACCGACCAACTGCGAGTACCAGTACTCGAAGCCGGTCCCGAGCGTAAAGGTGTTGAACACGCTCCCCGGTGTATCCCAGCTGTTGAAGATTGCCTTGTAGAAGGGGTCCGCCTTCTTGCGGGTCTCGTCCTCCGTACGGCTGACCAGCAGCTTGGTTACATCTGTCGTCCAGGTCAGCGTGTTGTATTTCTCATGCACGAGGTCGTACGCGAACCCGAGTCTCAGCGCCGTCGGTAGAGGATCGGACTGATCCTCATCAATGTAGCTCAACGAAGGACCGATGTTGGTGATGGATGCACCCAGCGAAAAGCGGTCACCGATGTCGGTATCAGTGAACGGGAGCACCAGCTTGGAGGGACGATACAGGAAACCCAGATCGCCCGCGACGGCAGTGGCCGTGCCGGACCCTTGCTCACGCGCGGTTCCGACGGTGGAGAGACTGCTGTGTATCAGCTTGAGGCCGATCCCAATGCCGAAATCCTCATCGAGCCGTGTGCCGTATGAAGCCGTGAAGGCAACCTCGTAGCTCTTGAAGAAACCGAGGGAATTATTGCCCTCATCACGACGCTCGAATTCACCGAGGTTCAGAAAGGTCAACGCGGCGCCAAGCGTTCCTCCGGTGGAGGGAACGTCCATCTTGTATGCGGCATACTCGAAAAACAGATCGCTCTGCTGGAATTGCGGCAGCCAGTTGGAGTGGTTGAGACTGAGTTCCATTCCCTTCTGGAAGCCGAGGCCGGCCGGGTTCCAGAAAATGGCGGAGACATCGTCCGCGATCGCCACACCGGCTTCACCCATTGCACTGTTGCGCGAGCTGGGGGAAATCAGCATGAAGGGAACCGCGGTACTGGTCTGCGCCATAAGATCCTGTGCGAATGGCAGCAGCATCAGGACCACCGCGATGGCACAGAAAAGGGATTTGCTCTTGCGAATCATGTGAATCCTCATCAAACCTATGACAGAACAGTTAAAGTATTGCGTTTTTCTTTCAATTTCAAGCGATTAGCGCACGACCAGAATTTTGCCCGATGCTTCGCTTCCGAGCGTTCCGTCTGCGGTACGGCAGACGATGCGATAGATATACATACCGGTACCGAGGGGTACCCCGTCCATACTCCGTCCGTCCCACGGGATATCTACGACGCGCGCCGTTACGGCTTCGCGACGGATGTGGCGTTCCAGACGACCGGCGGTGGAGTAGATGAGGACGTCGACGTTAAGCGGGTCGAGCACGTTGTGCCGGAAGGTAAACGTGGTGCCGCCCACAATGGGATTCGGGAAGTTTGCGACATCCTGCAGGGACAGTCCGCCGACGACGGTGAATGGCGTTTGCACCGTCGTGGAATTGTTGAAGATGTCCCATGCACGCAGTCGCAGGACGTGCGGACCCGGGGCGAGATCACGCAGGCGGTATTCCACCGTGCCGCGCTGATACGAATCGATGTCACCCTTGTAGTGAGCGTTGAGAACAATACCGGCATTGGTGTCATCCAGCCAAATCTCGATATCGTGACCGATACCGAGGCCGGTGGTATTGATGCCGCTCTCGTCGAAAAGATCGGCGATAAGAAGGGGATCCGTTCCGGTTTCGTCTCCGGATCGAAAAGTTCGCGCATCCATGAACAGCTCGACGACCGGGCCTTCGGTATCGGGCGTCACCGTGGAGTCAGATCCCCCGACGCGCAGATCGCTGAAGAATCCCGCACCGTCAGTTTCGCCGTTATCGAAATACATTGAAATACGACCGGTCCGATCCTCATACGAAATATCCTTCGGGACGATGAATTCCACCGTGAACCGCCCGTTGGCGATTGTCGCCTGTCCGCGGTAGAGTAATCCGCCGGGCATGGTGTAGGTGAATTTTCTCCAGAGAGTATCCTGCACAATGACACGCCGTTCTGCATCAAACAACCGCAATTCCAGCGTCCCGGTGAATGCACTCCACACGTCACCGGCGGCCGTCCGTACGCTGCCCTCGATGGTAACGGTACTCAGGGCCCGCAACTGCAGGGTGTCACCGGTTATGGGAAGACCGTTTATAAGCACTCGCTCGACGGTGGCGCGGTACCGGGGCAGTGCCAGGCGCAGCGCCGGATCCGCGAACAGATGAAACTTCTCATAGCCGGCAACACCGAAGTAGCGCTGTTTTGCAGAGGAGATCGCGTCTCCGATGCGCTTGGCGCGACCGTCCTCTTCCCTTCCCTCCACGAGCAGATGACGGAAAAATTCCTTGTTGAAGGCGCTGTTTTCCGTCGAGAACACGACGCGTGGGGCGGAAAGACCGCCGATAGCTCCGCCGTTCTCATGCAGCAACATCAGCTCCGTACCGCTGCGCAGCTCGGGCGCATCGTACAGACCGAATGTGCAGGTGGCTGCGGAGACAAATGTCAGGCGATCACTGTTGGTGAACTGGGGGATGCTGATATCGGAGTCGAAAATCCGCTCGTGCGCCCAGATATCATGCGCCCCATGGCCGGTGTAATTGAGAATCAACGTCCCGTCATTCACCTGATCGATAATCCCTCGAAAGGCATCGGGTTTTGTGCGTCCCTGCGTCGTGATCTCGGTACGATACGAGACGATATAGATTTTTTTCTGCTCGATGTCCGAAGGGATGAGGGCAGACAGTTCCTCGGACTGCGATGTATGCTGCTGCAGATCGGTATCGCGATATGTCGTCCATCCGTCATCAGCAACGAAGGTGACGTGGTTTTTCCACGGATCGAAATCCGGATCGCTCTCATACCGGATGATCTTGTCCACGACGAGATTCGCCTCATCGATCGTCAACACGGGGATCCTTCCGGTTGCGAGATCCACACGGCTGTCGGTTCCGACAACCTTGGCGTAATAGTCATCCGTCGCGTACGAATTGATGCGACTGGTCGAATTCTCCGTCTCCCAGACCGGTACCAAAATCGGCTCTGTCGTCGTGAAGTTCCGGTAGTCGTAGTGCCCGTCCCCGAAAAAGAGCACGTACCGCGGCTGCACCGACCAGTTCTCCATGGCCCAGGCAAGGAAATCCCGAATCGCGGTGGGATCGGTAACTCCATAGTTGAATTCGTTGTAAATCCACTCCATGGGAATGACCATGGAACTGATGAACTCGTCTCCGCCTCGTTCGCGGTGTGCCTTCAAGCGTTCCGCGGCGGGTATGAGAGAGGCGTGCGTGATGATGAGGTGTTCCGCTCCCCCCGAGGCCATCAGCGGAGAATTCGTAATGCCCGCGACCCCTGCCGCGGTCTTCAGGGCGGGAGCTGCGACCGCGAGAAACTGCCGGGGATTCCCCTCCGTGT
This sequence comes from Bacteroidota bacterium, assembly GCA_016928515.1. GTDB lineage: Bacteria > Bacteroidota > Ignavibacteria > SZUA-365 > SZUA-365 > BM516. Next base: position 23,775 of record JAFGKR010000166.1, read on the forward strand.
TGCGGATCTGGAAGCGCACCGTGCCGCCGCTGATCTGCGCATCGACAATGCGCCGGACATTGGCATCGTCTGTGACGTCATAGAGGACGATATCGGAGGTCGAAAAGCCGTTCAGAACGAATTGAATGACTGCGGTCGTGTCGGGAGCGGAGAAAAGCAGTTCGTCATTGAGCGGTTCGAATCGCCGTGCATACTGCCATTCCACCCAATCGACATATCCTCCGCGGGCGCGATCCGCGGGGGACGCGCTGTAGGTGATACTGAGCATCGAGCGTTCATCGGCGAGCTGCCCGCTGCCGGTGAATTCGCGGATACCTGACAGCTTGGCCATGTCGCCAGTGTCAGCTCCGAAATCCACGACAAGCATGTCCACCATACCAAGCGGGGTATCATTGGCTCGAATGCTGAAGGAATTGCTGACTTCCGAGCTGGAGACAAGCTGCATGCGGTACAGGACAGGCTGTTCCTGCACGAGTCCGTGCAGCTTGCGGGTGTACACGGCAGCGGATGCGCTGCCTGCCCCGGGCACGAGGCGTTTGCCAACCCAGAGCTTCCCGGAGTTCTGCACGTTGACTGCCTCCTCTTCCTCGAATTCACGACCGATGAACCAACGCGGTTCGTAGGCACCGGTTTCATTGAGTGCCGTTTCTCCGGTGATACGCTTGCCGGATACACCACCGAAGGTCAACAGGTAGGAATTCACATCGTCGTAGCGATGGATGTAATGATCGTAGCGTCTGCTGGCCGCATTCCAGGAAAAGCCGCTGAGTCCCTGTGCGTAGAACTGCACGAAGTCCGCTTCGTCAAATCGTCCGTCTTCACCGCCAAACACTTCGATCGCGATTTCACGCAGGGGCTCCGATCCCGGTGCACCAAGCTGCTGCGGCCGTTCACGGCCACCGCTCCCGAACAGGCGAATGGTTCGCGGGTCCACGCCCGAGACATCGATGCCGGCATCGATGAACCAGCGCCGGTCGAGACGATAGATGCCGGTCTGCTGCACGTCGATACGATACCAGGTCCCTGTGGCAAGCGTGACGTCCGCACTGCCGCGCGGCAGCGCCACGCGATGTACATACTTCCATTGTGACGCCTGTGCCACGTTCAGCACCTCCGGAATAGTCTCGTCGCGGAAATCCCCATTGACGACATCCGAATCGCGGGGACCAAACTGCACGCGAAACCGTATCCGAGCGTAAACACGTGCGGTCGCGGTGGCAGGATTCCACTGTACGGGGGAAAGCAGGAGATCACCGACAACGCGGTCGCGGATAATACCGACCTGTTCCAGCACAGCAATTTCCTGCGGAAGCATGCTGTCCAGTTCGTAGCATGCACCCGGAGTGAATGTCTCCGTCAACGCATCACCGATTCTCCGGTACCCCGGTACGGGAGCGATATGCACATTGACAATGTCGCGATAGTCCACCTGGAGGATTTCGATTCGGTGACCGCGCAGACCGGGCAGGGCGAGAAGCTCCTTGCGGAAACGCAGGTCCGGTTCCCTGGCGTGGGAAACGTCCAATGCCGTCGCACCATCGAATGTAAACACACTCCCTGCGGAGGCAACAGCGGTTCGTGTTACGGCGGGCCGGTATTCCAGGGTGACCCCGCTCTCATCCATGGAAAGAATCCGGAGGTCCTGACCCGCCGCCGTGAAAAGGAGGAGCAATCCTCCGACAACCGTCATGAGCATTGACTTCAGCATACGCACCTGGCGTTTTTCGACGTGCACGACAACACGCAAACTCCGTACTTCAGCAACACGGGGCAATACAAAAGTTTATCCATTCGCGGGTTCCTCCGTATGTCCAGGCGCAGCGCCCTGCAGTTGCATGTGACGGTAAAAATGAACATTCATCAGCATGTTGATGGCATATGTAGCAAGAAAGGAGATAGCGGCTCCGGTCATTCCAAGCAGCGGGATCAGCACCAGATTCAACACGACATTGACCGTGGCGCAGATGATCGACATCAGACGAATCGCACGCCCCTGTCGCCGGGCAGCCAAAAAAACGTGAAACGGGTGATTGAGTCCGGCGAGTGCGAAACCGGCCATAACCCACGGCAACACACTGAGAGCCGTGGCGTAACGATCCGTGAAGAACAACGGGATCAGCGTCTGACAGGCGACAAAGAGGAGCGCGGCACCGATGGTGCTCCAGAGCATTGTCACCAGAAGGATATTCCTGGGGATGTGTTCCGCGTGCACGAAGCGTCGATAGGCACTCTGGGAAACGGCGTTGCTGAACATGCTCACAGGGGTGCTCATGGTCAGCGCAACAGAGTAGAATCCGACCGGCGCCATGCCGTGAAAAAAAGAGATCAGAATTTTATCCAGACCGCTGGTGAGTCCGTCAACCACACGCCCGACATACATCTCCTTCCCGAATTCCCGAACCTCACGAAAGATGAGTCGCATTTCTTCGCGCAGCCCGTGGAAGGACGGACGCAACATTCCCGCGGCAACTCCCACCGCTGCACCGATCGCAAGAAGCGTCGCTGTGACCGCCAGGCGTATGTCGATTGTTCCCGATGCCGCAAGGACAATGAGGAGCAGGATCAGGATTCCGCGGGGCAGTACCAGGAAGGCAGACAGGAGGGTCATGCGACTGCTGCCCTGACTGACGGAAAGAATGGTCTCCTGCAGATGGAAGACGATCGCCAGAGGCGAAACCACAAGCAGTACTGCTCCCGCTCCTGCATGAAACCAGGCCTCGACCGCGTACGAGGCTGCCGCCACGAACACCGCGTACAGCATTCCGACCATCAGAGAAAGCAGAAGCAGCGCACCGATGCGCCGCTCCATGTGCCCTGGATCGTCCGTGATCGCCACGATGCGCTTGCCGGCGGGTGCGATACCGAAATCGAAAAACATGGCGGTGAAAACGAAAAAGGCCAGGATAAAGGTGTACGTTCCAAATTCGGATACATCCATCGCGCGGGCGAGCACACCATACACGACGATGCCGAGAACGGCGTTCACCAACAGCGCGGTAAAGTAGATCGAGGACTTCCTCCCGAGCTCCGAGCGGAGCATGGACCGAATATCCACCGGGCCGAACATGGTCAATCCCCGGATACGGTTCTCGACCGTAACGGGAAGCAGCGGAAGCAAATTTCGGAAAAGGATCCGAAGTGGTGTGCGTGCAAAAGACATCCGTTCCAGACGGCACGTGAAAAAAGGACTTCTACCGGTACCGAAATGTCTATATGCACTCGAGAGGTGAGGGAAAAATGAGTGAAGTAAAAGTAGTGTATTCAGAACAGAGTGTCAAGCGGGAAAAGCGCCCCTTTCGCTCGCCGGGCACGCCTGACAAGAACAGCCGCGGATCGCTCGAGAAGTTCGGTATCACTCTGGCAGAAGCGATCGGGCACAGGACTGTCAACATCGAGGACACCCCAGAGGGTTCCCTCGGCCTGCAGTGGGACGACGACTTCGGACCGTGAGGACGGGTCGCAGGTGATGTGCCCGGGAAACGAATGCACGTCCGGGACGACGATCGTCCGCCGTTCCGCCGCAGAGGTCCCACAGACACCCTTCCCCATGTCGATCACCGTACAGGCGGGTTTCCCCTGAAACGGCCCCAGATGAAGTCGCGCCCCGTCGGTCAGATAGAAACCGACCCAGTTCACGTCCTTCAGTGAGCAGTACAGCAGGGCTGCCATATTGGCCATGTGCGTCAGCAGCGTTTCCTCCGGTGCGAGGAGCGTATCGAGCTGCGCAAGGATCTCATCGTTCGAAGGAGAGTCGCGTACAGTGCTGTCAGACATGGTACCCGGGATCGGTGTGAATTTGACAATTACCTGAAAATACCTAGCTTAGAGTATTCACACAAACTGAGAGGGCCCGGATCATGAAATCACATTTTTCGTTCATTACGATCATCGGCATGGTACTTCTTCTCGCCGAAGTTCAACATGCTTACGCACAGGATGGCACCGCAGGAGACCGAGAATACTATATGCAAAAAGCCCATTGGGGCGTCGGCGCCCAGGCCGGCCTTCTGTCGGGAATGGGCGTCGGGGTGCGTTACCATCCGCTCGGGCGCTTCGGCTTGCAGTTGGCCGGTGGAGGCATCAGTGGTGGAGAGGGTCTGGCAGCCGCAGTCGGCATCGAGGGACAATTTGATTTCGACTGGCGCGACCGTTCGCGTTTCTTCGGTTTTGTCGGGATGGGGTACTACACCAACGGCGAGGCGGAACTCACCGTCGCGGATGGAACCTGGGAACAGGGCAAGGAAGATCCGCGGCTGAAGTCGCCTTTCCGTGCCGGTCTCGGACTGGGCTATGAATGGGATATTTCCAACACGCTCATTTTCACTGCCAGTGTTGCCTTCACGTACTTCTCGGAAGGGACCTTCCTTCCCCTACCGCAGGTCGGTCTGTATTATCTCTTCGACTGAGCCTGACCGCTGTGCCGGACCACCGAGCCAGACCACAGGATCGGACCCGCGACCAGGGACCGTATCAATCCAGAATCACTGGCAATTCACTGAAGGCGCTCACCGTAAAATCGGGTTCGAGCGCCTTCAGCGTTTCCAGTGGTTGAAAGCCATAGGCCACTGCGACGGTTTTTACCCCGGCACGTCTTCCCGCCTCGATGTCATACGTCGAATCCCCGATCATGAAGGTGTGGTCCGTACCGGCACCGCGGCGTTCCATCAACCGCAGCAGCGGCAGTGGCGACGGTTTCATTTCCTCGTAACTGTCTCCCCCGGCGATGTAGTCGAAGTGATGCGAAAGTCCCAGCATGCCGAGGATCTCGCGGGAGGCGGCTTCCGGTTTATTGCTTACGACCGCCATGCTGCAGTGACCGAGCGCATCCAGCGTTTCCGGAACACCGGGATATGGCGCTGTGGTGTCCATGGCGTGTTCCTGATAGATCCGGCGATACCGTGTCACAGCCGCTTCAATGTCACAGCCCTGGATTCCTGCACTTGCGAGCAGGCAGGAGACCAGATACCGAACCCCCTGTCCGATGCACGGGCGGAGAATGTCGCTTTCCAGCGGCGGACAGCTGTACTCGGCCAGCAGGAGATTTGCGGAGGTGTGAATATCCCCCATCGAATCGATGAGAGTCCCATCGAGATCAAAAAGAAGAAAAGGAATGGTATGCATGCACTGACCAGGATAACGGAGGAACAAATCCTCCCCGCTGTAAGTTACACCTTTATATGCTGCAGAAAACCCCCTCATCAGATAAAACGAAGAGAATACGGCGACGAGGCTTGCACTGCGGCAAAAATTTCCTTAGCTTAAATGACCACTTTTTGTGGCGGGGCTGTAGCTCAGTGGTAGAGCATCTGCCTTTTAAGCAGAGGGTCGATGGTTCGAGCCCATCCAGCCTCACCAGAAAAGGACTTGCGGAAGTGGTGAAATTGGCAGACACACCATCTTGAGGGGGTGGCGCTCGAAAGGGCATGCGGGTTCAAGTCCCGCCTTCCGCACAAACCATCTCGTCACGCCAGACTCGCCGTATCTCTTCAATGTTCCACCGATATCCTCAGGTGCAAGGAGTTCGAACTATGCTGAAAAAGTGCATATTCCTCTCTGTTCTTTCGTTCGCGATATTTGCCGCAGGTGCATTCGCCCAGAGCAACAACGAAGCAAAAAAGCTCTTCAATGAAGGCAACGCGCTTCTGAAATCCGGAAACTTCGAAGGAGCAGTCACGAAGTACGACGCGGCGCTCAAACTGGAAAAACATGAATTCTTCTATTACCAGCGCGGGCTGGCGATGAAGAAGGCACGGAAAATGGATGAAGCGCTGGAATCCTTCAAGTCGGCTGTCGGAGTGAACCCCAAGTGGGAAATAGGGTATTTCGCGCTGGCGGGCGCTTATTTTTCCAAGGGCGATTATCAGAACGCCCTCGAAAATTATGAACTGGCCCTTAAGCAGAATCCCACACATGGTCCTTCCAGAAAAGGTCTCGCCGCCGCGCAGACCGCCCGTGCGCAGGAGCTGCTGACCAGGGGAGAAACCGGAAACGCCATTGCACTCTGCCAGAAAGCAGTCGAGAACGACGAAAAATACGACAAGGCATGGGTGATTCTCGCGCAGGCATTCAATAAGGATGCCCGTTACGCGGACGCCATTCAGGCCGCACAGAATGCGATCAAACACGGGAACGCCGCACGGAACGGAGCCGCCTACTTCGAGTTGGGCCTCGCGTATCGCAATCAGGGCAACACCGCCAAGGCCAAGGATGCGTTCCAGAAGGCCAAAAAGGACCCGAGTTATGCGCGCAACGCGGAGTACGAGCTGAAAATGCTGAAGTAGATCCCCTACCTCCCCGGAGATCAGATTGGGCTGCTGCGTTTCGCGGCAGCCTTTTTTCTTCCACACCACGACAATGCAACCACGCACCCGCACATTCGCGAATGGCATGGCAGGGGACGACGCTACAACGCCGCCTCGAGCATCAGACGATATCCGCGCGGGGGAGCGATGTTGGCGATGACTTCGGTATAATGATACTGGAAAATATTGTCGGCAAGAAAGGACAACCGCAACGGCAACGAGAGCGGCTTGCCGGTCAGCGACACACGCACATCCATGACGGAGATGGGGACACGACTTTCCGAGTCCGGTATCACCAGGCCGAGCTCCCGGTCGATGTTCTCGATACGCGAAAGATGGCGGAAATCCGCACCGAGTGCGACCGGACCGAGTCGCAGGTCCCCGGAGACGTAAAGAAGATGACGCGGTCGGTACTTGAGTGTCGTGTTGAGCAGAAGATCCCGTGGATACAGGTATGTGTACCCGACGGTGAGAGCGAGCATGTCTCCGAGTGGGCGGGCATCGGCAGCAATTTCGTACCCGACAATACGCGCTTCCGTGATGTTGCGGAATGCAATTCGCTGATCCACCGGGTCGATCATCGGTTCGACAAGATTCGTGTATTCGTTCAGAAAAACGGCGGCATCGATTGAATATCCTCGCATGAAGTCCTGCTTGAAACCGAGTTCATAGGAAGTACTGCGCTCAGCCTTGAGATCCGGATTCGGCTTCGTGAGTATCCCTCCCGCGCTGGCAGTGGCATAGCGCTCGGCGATGGATGGACTGCGGAAACCCCAACCATAGGACGCTCGTACGATTCCTCCGGGCCACGGGGTGTACGTCATCCCCACGCGCGGATTCAACTGTGCATCGTGATCGAGTGTGTCGATGGCGGTGACGTCGAAGCGCAGTCCGGCGGAGAGATGCCAGGAGTCGTTCAGACTGATTTCATCCTGCGCGTATACGGCGGCAAAAATCCCGTTCCGGTCACCGTAGGTCCACGATTCCACCGTTGAAAAAGACGCATCAACTCCGAACGTCAGAAAATTGAAGGAATTGATGGTCCAATTGCCCTGCCATTCCAGTCCAAGAACATACGCGGTGGATTGGGTCTGATCGGTGGGACGAAATCGGAAATCCGACGTATCGCTTCTGGTTTCGAACGCAGTGCGGTACATCGTCGCACGGAGCATCGAGGCGAATTCCGCGCTGTGCGTCTGCCGGTACTGTGCCGTGGCCTGTAGTTTTGTCGAATGGATACGCTCACTGAGGTCTGCGTTCGCCGGTGGCTGCAACGCATGCTCGAGATCACGCCAGTAGACCCAGTTCCCACGATCATTATTGCTGTAATTCACCGCGACACTGAGATTGCGCTCGGGCGACAGGCGATACCAGCCCCGACCGCTAAAGGTCCCGCGAAGGTAATCGTCATTCTGTCGAAAGGCCTGATCATTGTGCAGGCTGCCGGTCAACAGAAAGCTGAAATTTTCATAGGCATCCCCGTACTGAGCGTCAACTCCGTTTCGGTACCGCGGACTGTCTCCCCACCACCTCCATTGCTCCCACTGCGGCTCGTCCCAGAACCCGGAGGAGAGCCGAATGCGTGCCGTACGCGTTCTCGGTTCTCTGGTAATCACGTTGATTACCCCCCCCAGTGCGCTTGAGCCGTAGAGCGCGGAACCCGCACCTTTCACAACCTCGATTCGCTCAACCGCGAACATGGGAACAATATCGAACTTGATTTCCCCGGCATCGCCGGCAAGGACAGGAGCTCCGTCGATCAGCAGCATGACACGGCTGCCGAGTGCCCGGCTGTATCCACTCGACCCGCGGATATTGACCTGATCCTCGGCGACGTGCACTCCTGAGACTTTCCGCAGAGCGTCATCCAGGTTGATGATACCTCGTGCTTCAATCTGCCGGCTGTCGAAGGTGGCGATACTGACGGGAATTTCTTCAAAACTCTGTGCATGCTTCCCCGCTGTGACAATCACCTCCCCGGTCTCAATCGTCGTTTCTTCGAGCCGAAAGTCCAACCGCAGATCCTCTCCGGGGCCAATCGCCAGGCGCGCAGATTCTCTTCTGTAGCCGATCATTGAACAGACGATCGTGTACATCCCGGGCGGTATCCTGCGAACGGTGTATCGACCGTCGGTGGCGCTCGCAGCACCCAGCACAGTCCCTTTGATACTGACGTTTGCTCCGTTGAGGGGGATTCCTTCGCTGTCGGTGACAGTTCCGGAGAGCCGGGCGGGCTGAGCATGAAGCAAAGAGAACGACAACAGGCACATCATGGCGGGCAGGATGGACATGGCTGAGAGTCTGTTGATGGGAGCCGGATTCAAAGCGTTCCGCTGCATCAGAATTTCCTTCGCACGGCATGATCGATCAAATACAACACCTCTTCCTGCTTCTGTGTGTCGTGGACAAAGTCCATTTCATCGGTATCGATGACGAGCACTCTCCCTGCGGCATACCGCGCGATCCAGTTCTCGTAAAGGGTGTTCAGACGTTCGAGATAGGAGACGTCGATACCCTGCTCGAAATCACGCCCACGCAGACGGATCTGCCTCTGTAGCGTCGGAATATCCGCACGCAGATAAATGAGCAGATCGGGTGGTTTCAGATAGGAGGTCATCGCGGCATACAACGCCTTGTAATTCGTGTAGTCCCGATCATCCATCATGCCGATGTCGTGAAGATTGACCGCAAAGATTTCCGCATCCTCGTAAATCGAACGGTCCTGCACCACTGAGACATTCCCCCGGGTGATCTCACGATGGAGGATGAAACGCTTGGAGAGGAAGTAGACTTGCAGATGAAAGGACCATCGCTGCATATCCGCATAAAAGTCCGGGAGATAGGGATTATCATCCACGGATTCGAAATGCGGCGTCCATCCGTATTTCTGATGCAGGAGAGAAGTCAGCGACGACTTCCCCGATCCGATGTTACCTGAGATTGCTATGAACATGCGATCAGTCCTGTTTCCAACGAACGTCCTGCTGTCCATCCAGGTGATTGGCATAGCGTGCAAGGACGAACAGCAGATCTGAGAGCCGATTGATGTACTGAAGGTCGTATTCGTTGATATCCTCGACGGTGGCGAGATGCACAACGAGCCGCTCAGTGCGACGGCAGATCGTGCGACAGATGTGCAGACGCGATGCCGTCACCGTCCCACCCGGGAGGATGAAAAACCGGATTGGTGGCAGCTTCTCCTCGAGTGTATCGATCAGGGATTCGAGCCGCTGGACATGCACGGCCTCAATGCGCTGCACGTTGACGTTCTTGGAGTCGACGGGAGTGGCGAGATCCGCCCCGAGCATGAAAAGTTCATGCTGGATCTGTGTCAGATGCTCCCGCAGCTCGTCATGCGCAACGGTTGCGCACGCATCGCCGAGAAAGGCGTTCAACTCGTCAACGGTGCCGTAGGCTTCGATGCGTGCACTGTCCTTGCCGACCCGTCGTCCGCCGAAGAGTGCTGTTTTCCCCTCGTCTCCGGTTCGCGTATAGATCTTCACGATGCGTCCTGATGCTGTTGCAATGATTGTATTGCTTTGACAACATCACTTTCGCGAGGAAGTTCCGACCAGGTATGAGTCACAGTCCCCTCATGCAGGATGAAGACGCGCGGCAGCGTACGGTAGAGGGGACGCGCAAACCGCGGTTCCACGGCCCCCACCGGGAAAGCTGCGGCATATTCGAACATGAGTGTCGTCAGATGTTCTGTCCCGTCGATGATCATCCCAACTGCGGAGAGGCCTTCGGCAGATTGTGCAAGTGCATTCATGCGCTGGACCTGGGAGCCGATATCATCCGTGTCGACCGTGAAGAGAAAGACGAGATGCGTCCCCTCGTTGAGATTCTTCCCGAACAGTCCATCCACCGGCCAGTCACTGAACTGCGCACCGGGATGCAATTGTGTCACGAGGTCATCGGCCGGGAGATAGGGTCCGAACGCCGTGAGTGCCGCCACGGCCATCCCTGTTCCGATCACTGTTGCGATGCGCAGAAAATTGCTCTCGCTCTGATGGTGCCAGAGCACCACGACGACGAAAAACAGGGCTGCGATCATCAGCACATCCTCGATGATGACCTGCTCCGGTCCGCGATGGACGAGATTCCCGAAACAGCCGCAGTTCTCTCCAAGTCCGATCGACATGCCATAGATCGTGATGCCGATGAAGAACAGCAGCAGCGCAATGGTGAGGAGCGGAACGATACGGGGGAGGAAATTGACGATCAATGCGATCGCGAGAAGACTCTCGACGATGATCAGCGTCCATGCTGCGAGGAGGGAGAGATCCGGGAAAATCCCGTACTCCGCAATCTGCTCGGCGAAAGAAACGGGATCGAGTGCTTTGAGGATGACGGCCAGGAGGAAGACGGCTGCCACGATGATTTCCACGACGCGTGCGACACCGAAGAGAACGCGGTTGGATGCGAGTTGCATAACATGCTACCGAAGGATGTTAACGATGCGATCCTCGATCGGGACCGGCGGCTCTCCGACGATGCGATCGAGCTCTTTCCCGTTCTGTATGAGGATAACTGCGGGATAGTCATGTCCATAGCGCTCGAGTGCGTCACGGGGCTCGTCGCCTCCCTGTGCGATTCCGAAATAGCGGATGGTGAACCGGGGATTACCGGCTTCCTCGAATATGCGGAGTACGGGTGGAAGAACGACCTTGCACGTGGAACACCATGTGGCGAACATCACAATGACGTCTGTTTTCTTCCCGTACTTTTTCAGAAAGTCGATGGATGCGGCTTTCGGCTTGTAGGCATCCTTCCGAATCTTGTAATCGGGACTGTGCGCGAGGATGATGGAAGGAAAGACCTCACCCACCAGTGTCTGTCGCACGGTCAGGGCAACCGATTTTCCATCGACACGAAATGTACTGGCACCGCCTTTCAGGGTATACGTACCGATATCCTTCCCTTTCGGAATTCCGCGGGTTTTGACAAAATATTCCGCGGCATCCACATCTTTGCTGTTGAGGCGATAAACACGCTTCTTGCCGAGATCAATCAGTAAAGGGGCCTTGATCATTTTCGAGGTCAGAATCAGATAGGGCTGGTAGTTGGTAGGCTGAAAGACCTGCGCTGTAATGTCAAGCTTCCCCCCGATCTCCACACCGAACTGAGCGTTCTCCTCCCAGTCAAGGGATCCCTGTCCGGCCTGTGCCGTTAACACTGCAGGAAAGAACAGTAGCGCAGAGATGAGCAGGCGATATGTATGCGTCATATTCACTCCAGTAATGAAAGTTACAAAATGCCCGGTGGCTGCGCAATGCACATCTGCGGGTCACGGCGGCCCGAAAAGCCCATACCTTGTAAACTGATTCTTGTCTCGCTCTGTTCCGCATCCGATATTGTGAACTGGAGCCAACTGCAGACATCGACGGAGAGAACAATGCATGACGTCATTAGTACACTGCTTGCTGCGGATCCCGCATCCCCAACGCCGGACGATTTTCGTCGCTTATCCCTCCTCTTTGGAGAGCTCCGCCGTGGGGCCCTCCGCGCGGCCGCGTGCCTCGATGGAACATGGCAAGCCAACATCGAGGTCAAGCAGATCATTCTGTGGGCATTCAAGGCAGGTGTGCTGCAGGACATCGGGGCGCATGGGGAGGTGTTCGCCTTCACCGACAAGCATACCCTGCCTGTGCAACATTTTTCAGCTGAAAGCGGACGACGTATTGTGCCGGGAGGAACCACGGTCCGTGACGGATCATTTGTCGCTCCCGGTGTGATCGTCATGCCACCGGCGTACATCAATATCGGTGCATACGTCGATGAGCAGACACTGGTAGACAGTCATGCACTGGTCGGATCCTGTGCCCAGATCGGCAAACGGGTACATCTGAGCGCCGGGGTACAGATTGGAGGGGTGCTGGAGCCGGTGGGTGCGGTCCCGGTCATCATCGAAGACGATGTCATGGTTGGTGGCAACAGCGGGATTTACGAGGGAACCATCGTTCGTCAGCGTGCCGTCATCGGAACCGGTGTTATTCTCAACGCCTCGACACCGGTCTATGACTGCGTTTACGGCCGCATTCTGCGGAGGTCGGGGGATGCGCCGCTGGAAATTCCCGCAAATGCCGTTGTCGTTGCCGGCAGTCGACCTGCCCGCGGTGACTTCGCAGGCGAACACGGCCTGCAGATGTATACTCCCCTCATCATCAAATACCGGGACGACAAAACTGACGCCGCAACCGCACTGGAAGAAAGCCTTCGATAAAATCGTACGGTCGTTGCATCTCTTCCTGAAAAATTCGATCTTGTGATTTCAAGATCATTTCGGTAATTTGCTGGTTCACTACCGGTGCGAACGATAGGATCAGGGAATTCCCTGTCTCCTTTCGCCACACGGGAAGCAGCTTTGGACAGCGGCACACGGTGCCTGTTTTCATCACTTTTAGCGGAAACCACAATGACGAACGAGCCAACCCGGAACGACACTCCTGACAACCTGCCCGAAAACACCGAAGAGAATCTCCAGCACAGAGATCAGACCGGAGGCGAAGAAGCCGCAGCGTCGGAGGAAACACCGACACCAGAAGATGTCGTAGCACCGGAAAACACTGCGTTCGAACCATCAGAAGAAATCAACTCCACGCCGGAAGCAAAGATGTCGGAAGAAAAGATGTCGAAAGCAGAGATGCATGCACAAGAGACGACGACGGAAGCTCCCGGGGAGGACACACCATCGAGGGCAACGCCCGGGGAGGAGGCTCCCGCAGTCGAGCCGCCTTCGACGGATGAGCCATCCGCTGAAGAACCTGCTGCCCAGCGCCCCGTGACGGATGTGACACCTGAACTGGCATCAGCCGAAGAGCTGCAGAATCCAGTGGAACCGACTCCCGCTGAAGAAGTGAAGGATGCCGCGGAACCGACTCCCGCTGAAGAGGTGAAGGATGCCGCGGAACCGACTCCCGCTGAAGAAGTGAAGGATGTCGTGGAACCGACTCCCGCTGAAGAAGTGAAGGATGTCGTGGAACCGAC
>JAFGKR010000167.1 GCA_016928515.1 Bacteroidota bacterium
CCACTGGTATGGATTCTGCCCTGCGCAGCGAGGGAACCGAAGAGAAAGACGTTGCCGCTTCCATAGAATGAACCGCCACAGACGATGTTCGCATTCTGCTGTGCATCCTCAGCGAAGACGTTTCCGGTGACGACGATGCAGAGGTACTCATCGGCATTCTTGATCACGGCGGCGGGATCATTGCCATATAACCGGAGATCTCCTTCAACCAGCAGAATGCCACTCCCCGATAGATTGGCTTTGAGATTCAGATGTCCCTTGATCAACCAGATTCCTGGGACATCCGCTGTCCCGATAGACAGATTACCGCTCAGGGTCGTGCTGGAGGCGTACGTTCGCGTGGCCACCGACTCCCACCGTGTCGGATCGATTTCCGGCAGGGGAATTTGGGGATGGCGATACACGCCCGTTCCGTCACGGTGGACGTTGGGAATGAACGTGCTTTGCGCCGCTGCGGCCTCGTCGTTGAGCGTGCGGGAATAGGTACCGAAACCCTGCACCAGTGTGCTGCCGCGGAGCGCAAGATTGCCGTTGGTATGGACATTGGTATTTTGCCGGCGCCCGACGACATCCCGAACAACAATGTCCTGACTCAGATGAAGATTGCTTCCTGAGATGAGTGCGTAACGCAGGGCAAGAGGGAGTGTTTCAGCACGCGGGCGTTCGATGATTGCCTCCACGAGTGCCGATGCGTTCTCCACGCTGCCGCGAGCAACCACGAAGCAGGCCATGGTATCAGCGTTTTCCGAAGGACCCGAATTTCCCCATTGCGCGGGAATCGCTTCGATCAGGACGCCTGGCAGCGTCAACTGCGACGGTGCTTCCGTACGTGCCCAGGTAGGCTCCTCTTCCAGTTTTTTCAGCGCAAATTCAACCCCGCTGACTGCGAGTTCGTGCGCCTGAATTTCCGTGCTTCGAATCGTTTCGCCGAACGTGTTCTTCTCCGGCGTCCCGACTGTCTGCACGGCGGTGTACACCGTCGTGATGACCAGGGCCAGAAGAATGTACGGAACGCTTTTTTCCATGACAGCTCCGCTGCTGATTGATGTGACGCAATTTATGCAATATATCAGAATAAAAACTCCGATATATTATTCCCATGTCATATCCCCCCCGTACACGAGGTGGACAGCGGCAGGCTGTGTGAATAAATTTAACAGCGGCATCTTACAACGCGCTGAATAGAAGATTACAGTTTGGTGAACGATCGCAGGCGCTCTCCCCGCCGGTATCCGGCAATCGTTTCTCCGCTCGAACGGTATGGCCTTACAAAGGCAGGGAAATGATGAATTCGGTGTACTCCCCTTCGACGGACTCGACCACGAGCGTGCCCCGATAATGCTGCGTAATGATCTCATAGCAGATCGACAGACCGAGGCCGGTGCCCTTGCCCGGTGGTTTCGTCGTGAAGAAGGGTTCGAAGATGTGGGGCTGGACGTCTTCCGGAATGCCCATGCCGTTATCGCGGATGCGAATCTCCGTAGCCGATGCGTGCTGACGCGTTGAGATGACAATGGATGGTGTGAAGGGATGTGGCCAATGAGCCTGGCTGTGCTCGCACACTGCATCGAGCGCATTTTCGAGAATATTGAGAAAGACGCGGCTCACTTCCTGCGGAACAACGGTGAGCTGCGGCAGCGCGGGATCGAGGTTCAGGATGATTTCCGGGTCGCAGACCGCACGATTCGAGCGGGCGCCATGCTCTGCGAGTTTCACCGCCTGTGAGAGCAGGGCGTTGACATCTGTTCGCTCCCGTTCGTCGGATGAAGATCGTGCATGCATCATCATTCCGCGGATGATTCCCTGTGCTCTCTTCCCGTGCTGATGCACCTTATCGATACTGCGACGCAGTTCGGTCAGGATCCCCGCTCGTTCGTCCGGATCATTCACTGCGAGTCTGAGCTCGTCGAGCAATTCCGCGGAGACCTCAGCGAAATTGTTGATGAAGTTCAGGGGATTCTGGATTTCATGAGCGATCCCGGCGGTGAGCCGTCCGAGCGATGCGAGTTTTTCCTGGACAACCAGCTGTTCCTGTGTTCGGAGAATCTCCATGCTCTTTTGCGTCAATGCCTGCATCGTTGCGGCGCGTGCAAGAGCGGAGGTCGCATGCTGCCGGAATCGTGTCAGTTTGTGTGCGTCATGCTCCCCGAACGCACTCGCATCGGACATATTGTCAAAAACGAGATAGCCGTCGTCCAGCTCATGCCGGGTGTCTATGGATATGGAAAGGATCAGCATGGAATGTGCGTGCGGGAGATCTCCGAGCGTTCGTTCACCGGGAAGATTCGCGTGATGGTGGAGTATGTAGATTCCCTCTTCGAGGCGTTGTGCAGAGCTGATATAGCGGGCTTCCAGCACGTCTCTGCTGAGTGTCCGGCCGATGATGGATGCCTCTTCATATCCGAGAGTGTCGACGAGCGTGAAATGATTCGCCTGGGGATCGAGGAGAAATGCTGTCGCTTTTTCGGCCTGCGGCAGCAGACGCATGCCCTGATCCAGCAGGATGCGGATAACTTTCTCGAACTCCAGTTCCGAGTTGACGACCTGTACGATGCGGTCGATGGTCTCGAGATCCTCATTCCGTCGCGCAAGCATCTCCTCTGTTTTCTTTCGCTCGGAGATGTCTTCCTGGATGCCGATGTAATGCGTGATGATGCCGTCCTGATTTTTGAGCGGCGAGATGGATGAGGATACCCAGTACGGACGCCCGTCCTTGCGAAGATTGTGCAGCTCCCCGCGCCATTGCTTCCCGGTCCGGATCGTTTCCCAGAGTGATTGATATTCCGTCGGTGATGTAACTCCGGACTTGAGCAATCGCGGATTCTTTCCGACGATTTCCGATGCGTCGTAGCCTGAAACGGCGGAGAACGTGGGATTGACATATTCGACGATCCCGTCGGTATCCGTGATGATGACGATTGCCGGACTTTGCTCGACAGCGCTGGAGAGCTTCTCCAACTGCTCACGTGTTCTGAGCAGTTCGGTGATATCCCGGAGCATGACCGTGTAAATGATCTCATCGCCATGGGTCAGACGGGATATCGATGCCTCGATCGGGAATTCGCTTCCATCCTTGCGACGCCCGAAGGCCATTTCCCTGTTTCGGTTGTTTTTTTCCGTCCCGGAAGGATCTCCCCCCGGATCGGAACGGTGTTCAAACTGTTCGACAAAGTGAACAGGCAGGAGCAGGCTCAGCGGTTTCCCGATGACCTCTTCACGGCGGTACCCGAAGGTTTTTTCCGCCTGCTGGTTGAAGAGGGTGATGTGCTGTTCCTGGTCGATAGAGATGAACGCGTCTGATGCGAGGGAAAGGACGCCGGAGATTTTCTCCTGTGAATTGCGCAGTTCATCTTCGATGCGTTTCCTCTGTGTGATATCAATGGAGACACCGATCATTCCGGTGAGCATTCCGTCCCTGTCCCTGAGGGCGGAGGTGCGCGTCTCGAACATCGATTCGCCGACGCTGGTCACCACTGTGAATTCCTCGCCCTGAAGCGCACGCTGCATTGCATCGATGATTTCAGGATTTTCACGATAGATGTCGAAGACAGAGTGTCCGACCATCTCGCCTGCGTGCATGCCGAGTTTTTCGAGCCCCCTTCCTTCAGAAAACGTGAAAATGCCATTTGCATCGAGAGCGAAGAGGACAATCGGTGCACCGTTGATCACGCTGTTGAGGCGATGTTGCGTGGTCTGCAATTCTTCGTGAGCGGCTGTCAACGCACGATAGGTGTTCTCCAGTTCTTCGGTTCGCTTCAGTTCTTCCTGCCTGCGGAGGTTTTCGGCCAGCAAGGCCTTGTTTTCCGCCTCAACGGCTTGCGCCCGCAGGTCCGCTTCGCGGATCGACGCCTGGTAGCGCTCATGTGCGAGCAGGTTCCGGCGCATGGTTCGGACACCGGCATAGAGAAGAAGGAGGAATACCACGATGTATGCCGTCTGCGACCAGGCGTTCCACCACCATGGGGAACGAATGACGAAGGCGAGAGTGGCTTCATCTGTACTCCACGTTCCTTCACTGTTCGCTGCCATGACGCGGAAGACATATCGGCCGGGTTCCAGTTTCGGGTAGGAAGCGAAATGACGTCCTCCGCTTTCCACCCAGTCACCGTCGACTCCCTCGAGTCTGTATCGATACCGGTTCGCCTCACCGGCGAAATTGCTCAGTGCCGAAAATGTGATGCCCAGTGAGTTCGCATCGTGCTCAAGGATGAGCTCCCCGGCAGTAAAGGGATGAACCACATCGCGGACATGCAGTTGCGTGATCGCGACGGACGGTGGAGGGAGGAGATCGGCGATACGATCGGGACGGAAAAAGTTGAAGCCCTCGGGACCACCGAAGAACATCCAGCCGCCGGATGTGCGATAACTGGCGGCGGTGTTGAATTCCGTATGCTGCAGCCCGTCTCGTCGTCCGTATCGTCGTGTGGATCCTGTGGAAGGATCGAAGCGGCAGAGCCCGTGATGTGTGCTTAGCCACAGTCGACCCTCCGCATCCTGCTCGATGCTGTAGACGATGTTCGACGGGAGCCCGTCGTTCGTCATGTAGTGCCGGAACGTGCCCTTTTCCCGGTTCAGCAGGTTCAGACCACCCCCGTGCGTTCCGCACCAGAGATTGCGCTCGCGATCCTCGAACAGTTTGCGCACGTCACTCGAAGCGATGGTGTGCGGATCCGAGCTGTGAAACAGGAAACGCTCAAAGGTCTTCTCCCCCGGACGGAAGCGATTCAATCCATTCTCGGTGGCAATCCAGGTATCGCCCATCGAATGCCGGAGAATATCGAATACGAGATTGTTGCTCAGACTTCCCGCATCAGCAGGATCATGGCGGTAGCGTCGAATCCGGAGTGAGGAAGAATCCGAGAGATCAAGCCCGCGCAGATCGATTGCGTCCAGTCCTTCCCAGGTACCGATCCATGCGCGAACACCGTCCTCAATATCGATGCAGCGGACACGTCGGTCGGAGAGCAGACCCGTGGAAGGAGGAACGCTGCTGATCTGAAAGAACTTCTGCGTCTGTGGATCAAGAATGATTAATCCCATACCGCCCGTTCCGATCCAGAGCCGTCCGGATCGTTCACGGGCCAGTGACCACACGGGGAAGTGATGCAATTCTGCGAGTGCGGCGGGGAGAAACGGCACCGGGCGGGTTTCTCCTGTTCGATCATCGAAGAGATGTAGTCCGGATAAGGTCGCGACGAGATACTGATGCCGGTCCCATTGCAGGAATCCCCGCACATCGTTTCCCCCGGGCATGGGTCGTGCCGGGCTTCCATGGGTCAGTCGATACGTCCGAAAGCGCGGAACATGGCGTTCGATACGGAGCAGATCCTTTCCGGGGGAGGCGAACCAGATGCAGCCCGATCGGTCCTCGATCATTTCAGCAGTGGTCGCGGTAGCGATCTCTTCGGCAGGAAGCACTGTCGTCCGTCGCGCGGCGTGGTCGTATATCGCCAGACCAAGTCCGGGGAGGTGATACCAGACAAGCCCCCGCGAGTCGATGATCAAAGGAGGGAGCGGATAAAAGTCTATCGATGTGGGAGTCGCTGAGACTGTGCGGGATGGCGGAGTAGCCATTTTCCGCAGGGGGATGAACGTGTCGGTGCCGGAGACGATATCATATCGGAGGAGATCCCCGCTGTGGAAACCGATCCACAGTATGCTGTCGCGCAGTGCCGCACTGGCACTGTTCGTGACGAAGCTCCTCACGCGTGTTGATGCTCGGGAACGCAGATCATAGCGATACAACGCGACGCGGTTGACAATGAGAATGCTGGTTTCGGATTCACGGATGAG
>JAFGKR010000168.1 GCA_016928515.1 Bacteroidota bacterium
AATCGCGATGTTCAAGAATTGGCGGGCTGGCATGGATGCAATTGGAATACGGTCTGTGAGAACATGGCGGAAATATACGCATGGAATCCAATCCTTCCTCATTGGAGCAAATAACGCGGCGGTCGCATACAGGGAATGCGACCGCCGTGTTTATCCACGAGGTACATCTTATGCGACGTTCGCCGTTCCTCGAATAAAGGTCAAGGTCGGAGCTTCGACGACAGGCCGAAGATCGCAGCTTTCGGTTTCAGGGATCCGGTGTCGGACGGTCGCGATTGAAGGAAGTGTGATAGTGAAGGTCGATCCCCGCCCCTTCTCGCTTTCAACTCGGATATTTCCTCCATGCAGATCCACATATCGCTTCGTCAGCGCAAGTCCCAGGCCGATGCCGTCATACGGGCGGTTGTATCCGGACTTCTCCTGGGAAAACGTATCGAAGACATGCTGGATATAATCCTCCGAAATCCCGATTCCGGAGTCACGTACACTCACCGAGCACTGTTTTTCGTTCCCAGTGACGGCAACTTCGATCGCTCCTTTTTCCGTGTATTTGAAGGCGTTGTCCAGCAGGTTGGTCAGTGCCTGTTCGATGCTGTACGGATCTGCATGCAGCTGGGCGCGGACAATATCAGACCGCCACACCAGCTCCAGTCCCCGTTCGGCGGCGATATCGTAATAGTTCCGGAATATGTTTTTCGTGGTCGACACCAATTCGATATCCTTCTTCTTCGGCTTGTACGTCCCGGAGCGCAGACTCGAAATATGCAGCAGCTCTTCGATGGTGCGCATGAGCCGGTTGCCGGCGGTTTTCATGCTGGCGATATACATATCCTTGTCCTGAGCGATCTCCTCCTCCGGACCGCGCAGCAGGTCGACATAGCCAAGGATGACATGCAATGGCGTACGGATTTCATGCGACATCGTGGCGATGAATGCATCCTTCAAGCGTGCAGAATGTTCGGCCTCGTCACGCGCCGTGACCAGCTCGACCTCAGTTCGACGCCGGGCGTTCACTTCCTGCTTCAATTCGTCGTTGAGCGTGCGCAATTCCTGCGTCCGCCGGGCAACCAGTTTATGCAGGACATACTTGTTTCTCGTGGAGACGACGAACAGACTCATCAGCAGAAGCAGAACGACACCGCTCGCCACGCGGAACGAAAGGATCTGATCGTGCACCAGGGAAAGCCAGCCCGTGACCGGGGCCGCTGCGATCTCCCACGATCCATCCAGAAGAGGAATGCGCTGGATTTCCGGCTTCTGCGTGAACACCTCCGCATCTCCGAAAAACACGTCGCGGTTGTGGTCCCGCGCGGCGATACGCATGCTACCGTCGGAGGAAATGATCCCTGCCTCCGCAAACAGTGCCGGCAGATCGATGACAACTGCCGCCAATCCCCAGGTTTCGTCGTTGCAGCGGATAGGCAGACGTGCGACAAGGCCCGCTCCTCCCTGCTTCAGTTCCAGTGGTCCATTGATTGTCACCGTCCTTGAGGTCATCGCTTTGCGGACAGTTTCCGTGACGGAGGGACGCGGATCATTCAGGAGATCATGACCGAAGGCCGCCTCGTTGCCTTCCATCGGTGACATATAGATAATTTTTCCGTTTCTGACCAGCTGCAGCGCTCGGACACCAACGGCGTTCTCCTGCAGGGAGGCCGCGATATGTTCGAATTCTCTGTCCAGACGCGCTTCGGAAGGATCCACTTCCACGAAACTGCGCAGTCCGTACAACAGGGAAATCTTGCTGTTGAGCGTATTACCCAGAGCGACGCCCTGTTGAACCATCTGTCCGGCGACCTGTGCACGCACACGTCCTTCCACCCAGCGGCTGTGAACCGAATCGAGCAGAAACAGGGCCCAACCCAGGAGCAGGAGGACCAGAGAAAACGTCGTCATTTCTCGATATGTGTAGCGTAGCATGGCTCGCACCTTCCTGTGATACTCCTCTTCCACGTGCACTGCCCGCAGCCCAATCACCTATGATTGCGGCAGGCAGCTATGGATAAGTTACGATTGGAACCTTAACGGCACCTTACATGGAGATGAATTTCCTGTAGGATTCCACTCCGGGGCTCCGGCAATGCGTCGGATCACTGCAAGTGGCGTCGTAACCCGCTCGCACCGGACCCGCAGAGATCAGGCCCCCGCAGATTCCTCCGGCCAGTGCATGCAAGGTCGTTGTTTTGGTCGAAGTTGGAGCCAGTGCGTCAAACTCCTCCCGCCTGTGGATGTAACAAACCCCTTCCGTCAATTGTCTTATCTTTATAGGTGCGCAAGCAAATCCTTTCCGTTTCATCATACAAGGAGATCAGCCATGAAACGACGCCTGTTACTGGCGCTGACCATTATTCTCTCCGCATCGAGCCTGGTACTTGCACAGAACAGTAGAGTCATGCTGGAGATCACTCCGTCTCCTTCTCCTGCCACACCGCTGGTCGTGAAAGTAGGTGAAACCGTCCAATTCTTCGCGAAGGCATACGAATTCACATCCAACGGGCAACGGCAGGAGGTGCAGATAACCCAACTTTCCTGGGACGTCACTCCTCCCGCCTTCGGAACGATCGACGCAAGCGGACTGCTGACCGTCGCGACGCAGAATCCCGCTCCTCGTGGTGAGATCATCGCCACGGCGGCGATCGGCAACATGACCGTGCGTGCATCGGTGATCGCCCTCCTGGCGCCGCCACAGCATGAATACACTTTCAGCGGCACAGTACGCAGCGCGAGCGGGCCCATCGAACATGCACAGGTCTCCGTGATGGGGGCAGGGATGCTGCCCTTCATGGTTGATGGAAAAACGGATGCACAGGGAAATTTCAGCATCGACGTCCCCGCCGGGGATTACATCGTTCGTGCAGCCGCAGCCGGATATCTTCCCGAGTATTTCGACGACGTCCTGACACCCGACAAGGCGACGACATTCACAACGGATCCCGCGAACAAGGTGATCGACAACATCGATTTCGTCCTCGGAGAAGGCGGGAAAATCCGCGGAACGGTGTATTCCGTCGACAAGAACACTCCCCTTCCCGACGCCACTGTTTTCGCACGTCCGGCCGCCACGAACACCCGACCCCCATCGAACGCAGGATTCGCGGGCCGCACCGATGCGAACGGCGACTTTGAGATCACCGGTCTACCCGACGATGACTATATCGTCATGGCGGAAGCGCGGGATCACATGCCCCTGTTCTTCGACGGAAAGAATGACGCGACCGGCGCGGACGCGGTGACGATCGCTTCATCCGCAACGATCGACGATGTGGATTTCGTGCTTCAAAAGCGTCAGCAGGACCCGGTGTTCACTATCAGCGGAACCGTCTCCGATGCACAACAGGTGCCGATTGCCGGAGCGAATGTTTTTGCGGAGATGTACAACGGTCCAATGCTGCACTGGTTGCAGGCACGAACGCAACAGGACGGCAGCTATGAACTGCACGTTCCGAGCGGCACATTCGTGGTCTGGGCTGTGGCGCAGGGTTTCGCCACGGAATACTATGACAACGCTCCGGATGCCCAGCAGGCGGACAAGCTGACACTCGATGCATCCAATCCCACCGAAACGGGCATCGATTTCACCCTCGGTACGGGAGGCATCATCAGCGGTATCGTGCGCGACGCGGTCAGCGGCAATCCCGTCGAGGGCGCCGCGGTCACCGTGCACGGCGATCGGAACACCAATCCCTCAGGTTCGACGAACGGCGCCTTCGCGCGAACCGATGCGAATGGAGCGTATCGGATCACGGGTCTGGCGACGGGCAGCTATTTCGTGCTGGCCGACAACGACGGCTACGCCCGCCAGTATTATGACGGCGCAGTGGATCTGACGAACGCCACACCGGTCGCCGTGACCGACGGACAGGAAACGCAACACATCGATTTCGATCTGGACAAGTTCGGCGGCTCCATCGCCGGTGTCGTCCGTGACGACAACGGCGCTCCCGTCGCCGATGCGAACGTCATCGCCTGGGCGAACGTGCAACCGAACGCCGGCCGCATCAACAGTGGATACGGACATGCGATCTCCGCACAGGACGGCAGCTATATGATAGATGGCCTCCCGCAGGGTGACTACTACGTCCGTGCTACTGCGAAGGGTTTCATACCGCAGTATTTCGACAATGCAAGCGATATGAGCAGCGCGACAAAGGTCGCCGTCACGAATCAGGCCCTGACCGGGATAGACTTCTCGCTCGGCAAGGGTGGTAGCATCAGCGGCGCCGTAAAGGATGAGGAAAGCGGCGATCCGCTGCCGTATGCCGTTGTTCTGGTCCGCGGCACAAACCAGCAATACGAACATGGCGCCCGCACGGATGCGAACGGCCAGTACACGATCGAGGGTCTTGCAGATGATGATTACATCGTTTTCGCCACTGCACCGCGTTTTCTCGGCGAGTTTTATGACGATGTCACCAGCCCGAAACAGGCGACCGCGGTAACCGTGACCTCCTCCGCGGATGTCACAGGTATCGACTTTGAACTCGCCGCTGCACCCGTTGGACCGCGCTCCTACCAGGGCCGTGTTGTCGCCCGAAGCGGTGGTGCACCATCGATAGTGCTTGTCGAGGCAATCCATCCGGCTACCGGTCAGCGCATTTCCACGACCACGGACAGCCAGGGTGCATTCGGGTTCTCCGTCTGGGAGGATGCGATCATTCGTGCCCGGGCGCTCGGGTACATCGGTTCCTATGCAGGGAACACACGTGACTGGAAGCAGAGCATGTGGAACGGATTCAGTGACGAAATAACTATCGCATTGGATCCGATCGATGCGAGCGGCATGGCCGAAGTGCGCGGACGCATCACCGATGTTCGAAGCGGCGATGGGCTGCCGAATGCATGGGTGTACGGCGTGGATGCCGCAGGCAAGGTCTTCTTCACCGTGACCGATCCGGACGGGAACTACCTGATGGAGCAGACCTCCAACGGTTCCCTGGACATCATGGTATCGGAAGTGGGATATGAAAACGCACACGGACAGGTCTCGATCGAGGATGCCCGCGGAATGACAAACTTCAGTCTGACTCCGACATCGGTCACTGGTGTCGAGAACGCCCCGGCACTCCCTGCAACCGTCACACTGATGCAGAACTATCCCAATCCTTTCAATCCTTCGACCACGATGCGCTTCGCGCTGCCGGAGCGTATGCACATCACGCTCCGGGTTTTCGATCTTCTCGGGCGGGACGTTGCGATCGTAGCCGAGGGCACCTACGATGCCGGAAGCCACAGCGTGGTCTTTCACGCCTCATCTCTTCCTTCGGGAATATATCTCTACCAGCTCGAGGCGAACGGGACCCGGATGACGCGTCGAATGACGCTCATGAAGTAATTTCGATTCCTCCTGACACGCGACGAGGGCCGCCTGTTGTTCGGGCGGCTCTCTTGCGTTTTACAGTGACATACGTTTTCACAGTGACAGTCCCTCCTTCCGCAGGTCCGGAAACCACAGGGCGCTCTGCTACTCCAGCTTCAGTTTTTTCAGTTTCGGCTGTATGACAACCCGGCAGTAGGGAGCATTGCGGTTGTTGTTGAAGTAGTCCTGATGATAGTTTTCCGCTTCCCAGAAGCGTTCGAGGGGAGTGATCTCCGTTACGACAGGATCATCGAAATATTCCTGCACCGCTTTTTTCGAGGCCTCGGCGACGGCACGCTGTTCCTCGCTGTGATAGAATATGGCGGACCGGTACTGCGTCCCCACATCCGCACCCTGACGGTTCAGCGTGGTCGGATCATGCGCCTGCCAGAATACCTCCAGCAGGTCCTCAAATGTGACGATACCCGGATCGAAGGTGATCCGTGCAACTTCAGCGTGCCCGGTCGAACCGGTGCAGACCTGTTCATAGGTGGGATGCTCGACATGCCCGCCGGCGTACCCTGCAACCACGTCAAGCACGCCATCGAGCCGTTCGAACACCGCTTCCACACACCAGAAGCAGCCTGCACCGAACATCGCCGTGTCGGTCTCTCCGCTCGAAGCGTGTCGGGGGGATGTCTTTTCATGCTTGTCGATGGAATCATTGGATGCGATCATCTGTCGTTCCTCACTGTCTCGATGGGTTTTCATTGTTCGGATGACGTCTTCGTCGGTGGTTTCGCCACAGGCGCTCAGCGGAAGAAGGAGCGCCGCGGCCAATATACGGAAAGATTTCATGCACTCGTTCCTGAATGGTGACGCTTCCATGTAAACACGAATGTTCATCGAAAGACTCCGACATTCAACGGAAAACGGCGACGCTGCTGGCATTTCTTCCCCCTCTTTCTTATGATATCTGTATCAACAGGAGTTTCATATCACATCGAGGCCGAACCGATGAAGGAAGCGGACAGACTCGACAAAATCGCCATCACGGTAAAATCGCATCGCCTGCTCAAACAGCTGTTGCAGGAAAATCCCGTTCTTGAGGAAATCATGCGCAACTCCAAGAACGAGACCGAAGCGCTGGTCGGCGTCCAGCACTGGGTCATGGAGGAATTGCGAAAACATCCTGAGGGCTATGACTATTACGTCAATGAACATGCAGGACGCGAGCGCTTCGAAAAGTTGACATGGAAAGATTATGCGGCGATTCGCATCCTGGATTATATCGACAACGCCGGACGTGAATTCCCGGATCCGAATTTGCGTGGGGAAATCGCGGTGAGCAATCCGATCAAACTGCTGTGGCTCGCCGTCAACAAGGGGACCGGCGGGGCAAAGCCCTATTTTTTCGAAGACATGCTGCATTTGTTCCGGCAGTTTACCGGTGTGGAATCGAAGCATCCACCAACCGCGGAGCAGGTGCTCGCCTGGATGGATCGATATCCCAGCGCCATGGATCCGCGCATCATCAAACTTCGTGAGGAAAACCGCGATCGCATCATCAATATTCTCATCGACATGATCGATACCGGGGAAGTGAAGAGCGGTACGTATCAGTTTTCCGAGGGCATGTCCCGCGAACAGAAATTCCTGCAGATGTTGCGCTGGTGGGATGAATACACCTTCCATCTCCATTTCGCGGTGCGTTCTCCCGACCTGCTCAATCGCATGCTTGGCGAATCCCTCGATCCCGATACAATGAAGCTCCTGTACGAAGCAGAAGAAAAAGGGATCCCGTTTTTCGTCAATCCGTATTACCTCTCGCTCCTCCATGTGCGCGTACCGTATTTTGCCATCGGCGCCGATCTGGCCATCCGGCATTATGTCGTCTACAGCAAGCAGCTGCTCGACGAATTCGGCCATATCGTCGCCTGGGAAAAGGAAGACACAGTGCGTCCCGGCGAGCCCAATGCAGCAGGCTGGCTGCTGCCGTCACAGAAGAACGTTCACCGCCGCTACCCCGAGGTGGCCATTCTCATTCCCGATACCATGGGACGGGCCTGTGGAGGCCTGTGTGCGTCCTGCCAGCGTATGTATGATTTCCAGAGCGGACATCTCAACTTCAATCTCGAGCGACTGCGTCCTGAGGAAACCTGGTCACAGAGACTCGAGCACCTCATGCAATATTTCGAAGAGGATACGCAGCTCCGTGACATCCTCATCACGGGTGGAGATGCACTGATGAGTTCTGATCATTCGCTCAAGCAGATTCTCGACCGCGTCTGTGAGATGGCGGAGCGCAAGCGCGACGCCAATACGACCCGCGCGGACGGCGAGAAGTTCGCTGAGCTGCTGCGCGTCCGTCTCGGCACGCGTCTGCTCGCCTATCTGCCGCAACGAGTCACCCCGGCGCTGACGGACATCCTCGCCGATTTCCGCCGCAGGGCTTCTGACGCCGGTGTCCGTCAGTTCGTCATCCAGACCCATATCGAATCACCGATGGAAGTGACACCCGCAACACGTGAGGCGGTGCGACGCCTTCTGTCCGCCGGATGGATCGTTACGAATCAACTGGTGTTCACCACGGCCGCGTCACGGCGTGGACACACCGCACGGCTGCGCCAGGTACTCAACGATGTCGGAATCCTTCCCTATTACACCTTCACAGTGAAGGGATACATGGAGAACAATTTCAACTTCGCGACAAACGCCCGCGCCGTGCAGGAGCAGCTTGAGGAGAAAGTGTTCGGTACGATACCCGACGAGTTTCACGAACGGGTACGGACATTTCCCGACGACCCGCGGAATATGGTGGAAAACATGTACTTTCTGCGCCAGGACGCCTCGCTGCCATTTCTCGCGACGGACCGCAACGTCCTCAATCTCCCGGGTGTCGGCAAGAGTCTCACCTTCCGCGTGATCGGCATCACGCGATACGGACGCCGTATTCTGGCTTTCGACCATGACATAACGCGTGAACACAGTCCCATTATTCACAAGATGGGAAAAATCATCATCATCGAGTCGAAATCCATCAGCGAGTATCTGCAGCAACTCGAGGACATCGGTGAGGATGCTGACGAATATATAGATATCTACGGGTATTCCATCGGTGAAACCGAACCGCGGCTCGGCATATACGAATATCCCGATTATGCATTCGTGACAACGGACGAATACAGCAACCTGGAAGTCTGATCCCGAAAATACAAACGTGATGATACGGAAAGGATTATGAATCCTGAAAATGATATGATATGTTGCATCATATTCTCTTTGCAGGATATTCCTCCATCACCATGGGTACCGTCACAGAGATCGCAGTATGAAAGGAATTACATTTTCGTCCGACCCGTATTTCGGGAATTCGGTTCGTCTCCTTGTGCTCTCACCGCCGGGATTCGCATTTGATCTGCAGGCCCTGTGCAGTCATTTGTATGGAAATGGAAACTGGCAGTTGCCAGAACAGCCTTTTGCTGATGCAGCGTTACGCACGATTCCCCGCGCGCTGCTGAGCAGCCGGGGATTCCGCTTCATTGCAATCGACGCGGAATGGGAGGACTTTTTACACGAAGTATTTGAGACCGTGGATTTCGTGTTTTTTTATCATCCCGAAACCATGAAATTTCACGAAGTTTCCGAAGGAAATCTCCTCCACCAGAACCCGTTTTCCTATGCCTTCACATTTCTGGAAATTCAATCCACCCTGCCCCCGGATACATTTGCACAGAAGCCGGTCGAGGCACCGCAGATCCCGCCATCAATAGAAAACGCAGATATTCCATCTTTGCATACAACATCATCGATTCAATCACTATCACAAAGGATCGCTCCCATGAGTGACGACAAACTCGACCTCGCAATCCAGCATGTCCATACCCTGCTGGAGAACGGTTGGACAGCCACCGCCATTTCCAATGCAAGCGGCATCAATCAGATGACGCTTGGAAAGATCAAGAACGAGTCGGCAAAGCGTATTACGGATAAAGTCTATCAGCGCATTGCAGACCTGAAGGCGAAAGTCGACGCAGGACAGGTCGAACCACCCACGCGCGGACGCAAATCCGCAGCGAAAAAGACATCAAAAGCCGGAGCGAAGGTCACTTCTCTTCCCCGGGCGGCAGGAAAGTCCGATGACACAGCGGTTGCGCGGCCAGCGGCTCGCGGTCCGAAACCCATGGGGCGGCCAGGCAAACAGCACTACTCTGGGATAATCAATACCAACTATGTTCCCGTGGACATCTCGCAGTTGCAGGGTGTGATCGACCGTCTGATTGCGAATTTCTCCGGTGCTATCGACGAGCTTGAGAGCATCAAGAGAGAGTTGAAGTAGTATCCATATATTCGGGGCCGCGACACCGGCACGCCGATTGATCGGTTGGGTACCACTGATGTGGTCTCTCCCCACCCCGCACGGAATAAGAAAACCCCCGTCAGCCTGAGGCTGACGGGGGTTTTCCGTACCTTTCCTGAAACGGCTTACTGAACCGCTTCGAGAGAATTCTGAAGAATCGCCTTGACCAGGCGGGGATTGTGGATACCATTCGAACGGTCTTCGAGGGCAATGTAGCGATAGTTCCACAGTGCCACAGCGGTATTTGCCGGATACGTGCCGGGCTCGGCGTATCCATCCGCACGGAGGCATCCTTTCGCCTCGAGAGCTGCCTTCAACTGTGCGATGAGCCCTTCGATCTCGGTCACTGCACCGTCGACGTCGAAATCGTCAATGTCACCGTGGCAGTCAGTGCAGCCCGCGGTATTCGGAACGAGTTCATCGTGATACTCATAGCCCATGCTCATTGTATGGCCACCGGATTGCTTGCCGAACGCATCCGCCATATGGCAGGTGAGGCATCCATCGGGGACATTCGCATGGGTATTCATTGTGCTGTATGCAACCGAACCCGGAATCTTGATCAGGCTGGCGCCGATGAGCAGCGAAGACTGCGGTCCGTGATGGGGACCGAAGCGAATATTGCTCACGTTGAAGTCCGGTCCGTCGATCTCCGGCAGAGCTGCGGAGCGCGGCTGGTGGCATTTCGCACAGAGATTCGACTTGCCCATGTCGTACGTCTCACCCGTGAAGAACGTCACCGGGGTCACATCCGCGAGGGTGTAATCCGACTGATCGTAGTTCAGGTGAATGTTGTGACAGGTGCGGCAATTGACCGGTGCCGGATTCATGATCGTCGCGGCAGTGGTCGGGGAACCGGTCTGCAGTACCTCGACGAAGCCCTGATGCGTATGACACGGGGCGCAGGACGTACCGTTGCGTTCGAACGTGTAGCCCGCACCGTGCTTGGATGCTTCATACTGCACCGCGATAGTCTTCACTGTCGCGGAAACGTCGTGACACTGAACGCATCCGGCGGTTCCGGCTTCACCCGGATCACCTGGATCGCCCTTGTCGCCCTTGTCGCCCTTTTCGCCGGCTGGACCGGCCGGACCTTCCGGTCCGATATCACCCTTCTCGCCTTCGCAGGCGCTGAGTGAGAATGCGAGGCATGCGATCAGAAGCATGCCGCCGAATGCACGAAGCATGGCGGTTAGTTTCATAACCTCTCCTGTTGATAATGGTGGGATTGTGGATCTTGGCCGTCTATCGGCATGTTCTTCGTAGCGTGTATTCACTGTTCTCAAGGGGGAAGTGCTTCGTTCTTCGTCTGAATTTTGCTTATACAAATTCTAAATAAACAAGCGTTAAGCATGTTCTAACCCGATAATAGTTTTTTTTCGTGATACAAGCAAATATTTTGTTCGTTCTTTTTTTCTCACAGCCTAAGTCCTTGTATTTTAAGGATGAAGTATGTTTACAATTCACGACCCGGTATGACATTGCGCCGCATGACGATTTCGTCGTAGATTATCTGCATGTTCAGAAACGAACAGGCATATCGTTCTCCCCTCAATGGGCCCCGCTCGGGTGTTGTTCTTGCGATGCTCATCATGTTCGTCGGACAGATACTGTCGGCGTTTCATACCCCCGAGCCGGCAGGATTGCACAGCACCGCGCATGCCTGTTGCACCAGTGAGGTCCCCGCCGGGATGTCGGTGGAGGCCGAGTGCACCGCACATCCTTTCACGCAGCATGCAGATCATGAAGGGGACTGCTCCGGAGGAGACTGTGACAGGGGATGTGGCCAGTGCTGCCATCATGTCCCGATGACATCTCCTCTCCCATCCCCGCACGCAATCGCTACAGCTGCATCCGTTCCGCTCGTGATGCAACCGCAATCCGCTTTCCATTCCTCGGACCGCACTCCCCCCTTCCATCCTCCGCGCAGCTGATCTTCTCCCCCGTTTCAATTTTCTTCCACAGTAAGAAAGGAGAAGTTCATGCACTGGAAAAGTGTATCCTGCCGCAATGCGGTTTCCGCAACACTGTTGTTTATCACCTTGACCGTCCTCCCCTCCGTCACTGCGGGGCAGGATCTCCGCGGCGTCGTGCGCGGCGTGGACCACGATACGATCGAACCACTCGCCGGCGCACATGTCTACTGGCTGCATACGAAGCAGGGCGTGATCACCGACGCGAGCGGGCGTTTCTTCCTGCACGGAGAGGGAATCACCGACCGCCGCATCGTCGTGAGCCATATCGCCTATGAGTCGCAGACGATCGATGCGGGATCCCGGAAGGACATCGACGTGACGCTGACCAGCCTCCACCAGCATGAGACTGATGAGGTGGAGATTTCCGCGCAGGCACCCGATACCTACGTTGCCCCCATGGTGCAGAAAACCGAGGTCATCACCGCCGAAGAGCTGGAACATGCGGCATGCTGCGACCTGTCGGGCTGCTTCGGTACCACATCATCCGTACAACCGGAGGCGGTGGACATCGTCACCGACGTCCGGCAGCTGTCGATGCTCGGACTCGACGGCGTCTACACACAGGTCCTCGTCGACAACACGCCGCATCTGATCAGTGGCCTCAATTCGCACCTCGGTGTCAGTTTCATTCCTGGTCCCTTCATCGACCGCATCACCGTCAGCAAGGGCGCGAATTCCGTCCTCCAGGGCAGCGAGTCCTTCAGCGGTTTGATCAACGTGCTCATGCACGAGAGCGACGAGAACAAACCGCTGTTCTTCAACGCCTTCACCAACAGCTTTCTCGAACAGCAATACAACGCGTATGTGATGCGCGCGTCGGGACACTGGAGCGGGATGCTCGCCGCACAGGGCATCCGGCGCGGTGTGCGCGTCGATCGCAACGGTGACGGATTTCTGGACGCGCCCCTGACCGACCGCTTCTCCGCACTGCTGAAATGGAAATATGACGGTGAGGATGAAGGAATCATCTCCCGGAGCGGGATCAAATACACGTGGGAGGATCGGCTCGGCGGACAGGAGCCCTACGAGCGCGACCAGCACCTGGGCGGCACCGGCTTTTACGGCCAATTGATGCAGAACCGCCGCATCGAACTCTACGACAAAACCGAATTCGCCGTCGGCGAGGATCAGGCCATCATCGTGCATGCCGCGGCAAGCCTGCACACGCAGGATGCATGGTACGGTACCACTCGGTATGAGGCGGAGGAACGGAGCGCCTATCTCGATTTTGCCTACGCCGTTCCCTGGCAGGAAGATCAGAAACTCACCATCGGCGCCTCATACCGCTTCAGCGAACTGGATGAACTCATTGGCCTCGGGAGCAATCCGCACGATAAAACCTACAGTGGATCCTATGCGTTTGATGAATCCGTGCCGGGCGTCTATGCCGAGAACACGTCGCACTTTCTTGATGATGCGTTGACCGTGGTCGCCGGCCTGCGTGCGGATGTCCACAGGGATCATGGCACGATCATCACCCCGCGCAGTTTTGCCCGCTACAATCTCGACGAGATGACCACACTCCGTGCCTCCGTGGGAACAGCCTTCCGTGTTGCCCGTCCCTTCGCGGAACATCCGGCGGTACTGGCCAGCTGGCGCGACGTCCGTCTTCCGGAAACGCTTGACGGCGAGCGCGCCCTGAACTACGGAGTGAATCTCACCCGTTTCTACGATGCCGGTTTGTTCAGCGGAACCTTTGCCCTCGACCTCTACCGGACGGAATTCTCCCGGCAGGTCATCGCGGAATACGACGACCATCCATCGGCGATCCTGTTTCGCAATCTCGACGGGAGTTCCGCTTCCGACAACATTCTCGCCGAGGTCACCGCCGATCTCTCCTGGCTGAGCACACGCTTTTCATACACGTATGCGGATGTGTATGAGATGCGCGGCGGCGAGCGGCGCACCCTCCCCTTTGTCGCGAAACATCGGGTCCTGTCGGTGCTCACCGCGAGGAGCAGCGACGATGCCTGGCAGGGGACGGTGACATTTGAATGGCGCGGCGCCCAGCGTCTCCCGGAGACCGCGGCGTACCCGGAGGAATTCCGTCTTCAATCACAGAGCGATCCCTACACCCTCCTGCATCTGCACGTGCAGCGCAGCTGGGAATCATTTGATCTGTATGCGGGGATGGAGAACGTGCTGGATTTTCGCCAGGACAATCCCATCATAAACGCCGCGAATCCTTTCGACCGGTATTTCGAACCGGGATTCTCCTGGGGACCGGTCAAGGGACGCGAGGCGTACGCCGGGATACGTGCACGACTGAACGTGTTTCAATAGGTGATGGCAATTGGCCATCAGCGCTTTCGTTTGGAGGGAGTGACGTTGCATTTTTCCGTGGGATGGGGAGACTGTCCTTCGGGTTGCATACACAGGCATATGTGGATGTTCCGTGTCGGTCTTTCCGGCACGGTCTCCCTCATGTCCATCACGGGTTCGAGTCTTCCCTAACGATACACCTCACGCGCTCGCGCGAACACCTCGTCCAACGCAGGGCCAAGCAGTTCCGGGTCATCGGTTCTGCTGGGCATATTGTGAAACACGACATACGGCACGCGGTGCCCCTTGATCGTGACATGTGTCAGGGATTCCGCGGATACTTCCTCCCAATCTACATCGTGATACAGCCGCTTCAGCTTTTCATCCGGCAGACCGTGTTCGAGAATGCTGTCGGGACGGGCCGGATTGAAGCGCCTGCGGTTCTTTCGCAGGGATTCCTCGTACGGCACATCTATGTAGATGATCAGTGCCCTTTTAAGAATTTCCTCGCCAAGGTGATTGAAAGCGGACCGGTATCCCCCGTGTTCTGTGCCACGTGAAAACTCGAGGATGGCGGTATGCGTCTCGTGATAGTGCTCATCGCGCAATTTTTTCCCGTAGTCGAGACTGATGCGTTCAACGAGCAGATCCCACTGATACTGGTGGAGGAAGTATCCGTCCTTGTCCGTATGCATCCGGGGTTTCCCGAGAATTTTCTCGAGAATGGCATCCTCCTCGAACCACGCCCAGAGCATGGGAAAATCGTCGATCTCGTCGAACGCGGCAATACCGAAGCGACGGAAACGTTCCTCCACGGGCAGTTTCCTGAGATAGTCAATGACTTCGGACTTCCCCGAAGCCGGGCGTCCGATCAGAATGATGACGGGAAATTCAGGTCGCATGCTCTCCTCCTGGTTCTCATTCTTCGTTTTCTGTTCATCCTCCCGCTTCCCGCCCTCGCGAGCCGGCAACTTGCATCTCCAATCAGAGCGCGAAAGCGAGCGGGCAACTCGCACCGGCAATCAAAGCGTGAAGGAGATTCGGCAGCTCGCATCTGCAAGATGTTCATTTCTTCCTGCTCGGAATCGCATGCCAGATCCGCACCGTCAGCAGAATGCCGATGACAGCGAAGGGCATGAGAAAGACCGGCCAGTATTGCCAGTTACTGCTCGTGATGTACCCGAGCGAGATCGACTGGATTCCGGTCCCGAGATAGACGAGTCCGTCGATCAGTCCGACCGCGGTAGCGGCCGCTTTGCGTCCGCCGAAATCCATCGTCGCCGTGCCGCTGAGCATACCATGCGTCCCGATCACCGCGATGGAGATCACGAAGACAAGGGCACCGAGCACATGCGGTGAACCGTACAGGTTGAATGCCATCCCGATGACGGCTGCGAGCAGGACGCTGTAGAGGATGCCTGCCACGGGAGCACGACGCGAGCCGAAGAGATGGTCTGACATCCATCCCGCCAGCATACCGCCACTCGCACCCGCAATCATCAGCATCAGTCCCCAGTTGTTCAGCCAGAACTCCCACGCAGGCGCATCGGACAACACCGCGATGCGTTCATTCGCAAAGATCGGGAACCAGTGCATCACGCCGTTACGCAGAACACCGGTGCAGAGTTCGATGAGTCCAACGGTCAGAATAACCGGATTCGTGAAGATGCGCAGGAGAATCTCCTTCAGCACAAAGGGCGTGTCTTCCTCCCCTGACGAGGCGTCACCGGTATCGAAGTCCGTGTATCCAGCCTGGCTGGGCCGGTCGCGCAGCAGAAAAACATCGGCCACGATCCAGAAGAGCAGAATTGCCGCCGGAACAAAAAACACCAACCAGTACTGCGGATGATCGGGATTGACGGCTTCTGTCCAGTTGACGATCGCCTGGCTCCAATCGAATGCGAAATACAATCCCAGTGAGATGAGAATCCCGAAAATCCCGCCGAAAATCCCGCGCTCGCGCACATGGAACCAGGAGGAATTCACCTTCACGATGGCCACTGCACCATAGCTCTGGAAATACATGTTCATCGCGTACACGATGGAGAAGGCCAGGGTGAGATTCAACGACCATCCCCATTCCAGCATCCCCAGCAGAATGACTCCCATCACGGCGTTCATCACCGCGGATCCCGCCGCACCGATCAGTATGGCCTTCTTCCCGCCGATGCGGTCCGTCAGCGGACCGTTGATCAGAAAAGAAAACGCATACGTGACGGTTCCCACAGCGAAAATGATGCCGAAGGCCTCCTTTGACATCAGCGGACCGAGTGCGTTTTTTGATACGGTCAGATTGTAGCGTGCCATATACAGGAACGCATACGTGAGTCCCAGCGGCAACCAGTTCGCGATGCGCCTCCGGCGGAAGGCGGGACTGTGCATTATCGGATTGCGGGTATAGGCCATACGCACCGTTTACAAAGTATTCTGAGTTCGTGAAATGGCTCTTGTCTGCGTCCTGAAGACTGCTGATTGTTGCCCTTTGCCGACGGATCATTGGCAGACGGTCTACTGTCAGCCTTCGACAGTCTCACAAAAACATTCATTTCCGGACCGCACGGACAGAACGATATTGACGTTCAGATCTGAATGAATTTTTCACCCTTGAGCCCGCAGGTTGGGCAGGTCTCCGGCGGCATGCCAAATTCGATGTGGCCGCAGACGGGGCAGAGGAAGAATGCTGTCTCCGCGAGATCCTTCCCGGCCTCAACGGCCTCCAGAGCGAGCTGATACAGCTTTGCATGCACGGCTTCGGCGGTCAGCGCATACTTGAACATCGTTTTTGCGCGATGTCCTTCCGCATCCGCCTGATCGAGCATCGGGGGATACATTTCCCGAAATTCATAGGTCTCCCCCCCGATGGCGGATTTCAGATTCTCCGCGGTGGTGCCAATGCCGTCGAGCGCAACGAGATGTCCTTCTGCATGAATGCGCTCGGCTTCCGCAGTGGTGCGGAAGAGTCTCGCAATATTTGGAAATCCGTCACGTTCCGCCTTCTTCGCAAAGGCGCGGTACTTCTGGTTCGCCTGGCTCTCCCCTGCGAAGGCTTCCTTCAGATGGTCATGTGTGCTTGCCATGGATGTACCTCTACAAATCCTGGAATGATACTGCAACTCTGCGGATACTTCCGCAATGGCAGGAAATGTAGCTTCCGGGCAGCGGAGAATCAAACCTGATGATGGAAAAACGAGCCTGTCCGCAACGTCAATGAAACATCGTCACCCGTCGTCCGCCGCAGGCGGTTCAGGGCGACGATGTCTCTGGACGTGCGGACCACCCTCACGGAGATAGAGAGATGCGCTGCGATCAGACGCCCCATGGATAATGCGCTCGCGGGACGCAGGACTTTCCGGACGGATGGTGCCGCACATCGACGGCAAACGAAAGGGGGAGGTCTTCATCATGCAGGTAGGGTTCGATCACGACGATACGGTACGATCCTGGAGGCAGGTTGACGATCTCCATGGTCAGATCGTACAGACAGAGACAGTGACAACCAGCCTCCTGTTCCCTTTCGATAATCGTGATGATGTTGTCATCGACCGAAATCTGGACTGAAAGCACACCGGGACAGCAGTTGAATCCCGCGTTGACATGCGTGAGCAGCAGTGACCGCTTCGCTGCGTCGTACGAATACTCGATGCAGCTTTCCGAGGAAGCCAGGATGCCCTCGCAAGCCAGAATGCCTTCGGAAGTCCGGGTATTCTCACGGGTGGATTTCCCGAAATGCTTGCAGTCCGTCGCGTTCAGCAGACGCGCCTGTGGGGCGTCCATCGACTCGGGTTTTACGCTCTCCGTATCTTCCGAACAGGCGGAGAGCATCGTCAGGCAGAGAATAACAAGGGAAAAAACATGAGTGCGTTTCACGTGGGTCTCCTCGATGTATCTGTGTGGGATGTCTCATCACCTCTTGATTCGAAGGTCGTGCCGTTGCTGTCACGGTGCGTCGGCTGTGCCGCCTTCTGCAGATGAGACAATCCTCCCGGGAAGGTGTTACGGTTCTAGGAGGAAATTCCGGGGCAATTATCCGGTATCAGTACATACCGAGATCGTGCCCGACGACCACACGGCCGTCGTACTCACAGGCGACTTCGTCGGAAAGATCCTCTTCCGACGCCCCCCAGACAAGGATACGTGAAGACAGATCACATTCCCCAGGGATAGTGCGTCCTCGGGACGCAGACATAACCCTCCGGCGTATCCGGCAAACTGATGTCGAACTGTAGAACAGGATCCTCCTGAGACCGATAGGGCTCTTCGAAGATGACGCTGTACCTGCCCGGAGGAAGTCGCTCGATGCTCATCTCGAGATCGTACAGGCAATTGCAGTCACAGAGGGCGTCCGACTCCCATTCACTGACGACGATGCGACCTTCCTCAACCTGAATGTCAGCACCGATGCGTGTCGGACAGCAGTTGAATCCGGCATTCTCATGGGTGAGCAGGAGCAGGCGACGGCTTGCATCATAGCGATAACGGACGCATCCCTGCGATGCATCGGTTCCGGCTTCGGAGGTGAAAAAGTTCTTGCAGCCGGTTGATGAAATGAACTTCCCTGCAGGATCCGCGGTCTGTGGAGGATCCGAGGTTTGCTCGGAACAGGCGGCAAGTAACAACGCGAAGAGTATGAGACCGATACACGAACGAAACGGGATCATGGTGAAGCTCCATGCTGGAATATGGTACCGGGAAGACAATCCGTAACAGAATATATTACGCATCCGCCGCTACTTCCGCCAGTCATTTCTCTGGTATCGGAACAGAATGTCCCGTTGATCATCGGGACATCCGCCTGGTCCTCGGGGTGATGGATGCCGGACCCCGATCCCGGTTCGATACCGTCAGGGCGACGGCACACTGCCGTCCGGCCACGTGCCGAACAGCGTCAGATACACCAGGCGGTAGATATCCGTGTTATCGACATTGGTGGGGAGGAGATGCGCATTTGCGCCGTGCGCTCTGGCAATGACCCCCGCTCCCATGTCTCCGTCGCTCGACCAGGCAATACCGAACGGCAACCGTCTGCCGAAGGCATCCGCCCTGGCGATGAACGGTGGTGTTGCCGTTCCTCCCAGACCGTCCATCGGCGCACCGTTGTCCGTCGCAGGCGGTAGAGGTTGAGTGGGATCGGCATCCTGGCCGATCGGGTGAATACCGATGCTGCCCGCGTCGCTGTCCGCGGCAGTGATCAGCAAGGTATTGGAGTGCGTTTCGACGAAACGACGTGCCACGCCAATCGCCTGATCCGCCCGGCGCAGTGCTTCGATCGCGCCGGCGGCATTGTTTTCATTCGCGAAATTATCCGATCCCTCCTCCTCGATGACGAGCAGGAAGTCCTTCCCCTTCTTCTCGAGGAGCTGCAGGGACTTTTCCGTCATCTCCGCGAGCGTGGGAGCTTCCGGCCAATATTGCGGCAGTCCGCGGTCGGCGAGCGCCTCTTCCGGCATATCGTTGAAGGTATGATACGCCGCGAATACGCCGAAAACCCGGGATACGGTATCCGGAAGAGCCAGCAGCTCATCGCGCGTGAAGACCACGGTATATCCGAGATCCTTCGCCCGGTCAATAAGGTTGCGGCCGTCCTTCCGCCTACCTTCTTCGCCATGGCGCCCGATCACACCAGCAGGAAGAAGCATCACCTCGCCTCCACCAAGAATAATGTCGGCACCGCTCTCCACGATCTGTGCCGAAATGGAGTCCATCGCATAACGGGAAAACGCACTCGCCAGAAACACGCCCGTCCCCGGCTCGCAAAGATGCCCGCTGTTGATCACGGCCACGGCTTTTCCTGCCTTGAGTGCTTCGATCATGATGCCGACGTCCTCACCGGATGCGGAACGCACCGGTTTTGCAGGTACGCTGCCATAGGTGTCGACATCTACCTTGACACCAAATGCGTGCACTGTTGCCCCGGCATGCGAACTGGTGCTGACACTGTTGCGCTGATGGCTGCGGTACTGACCGAGATGATCGAGACGATCCCATTCGGAGAAACCGTCCGGACCGTATTCCATCAGTCGCATCGCCGTCCACATTGCGCCGCCGGAACCGTCGGGGTGGATGAAGATAACGCTGCCCGTCTGGACTGGAGCCCTTTCCGCATCGGAGCAGGAGGCTGTGAGGAACAAGAGCGCGACGAGAAGCAAAAGCGGAAAGCGGAGAAGAAGCGAATGCATGGAGATTCCTTTCAATACTGTCATCGAATAGTAATGAAGCCTTCAGGCAACATAGAATTGGATTGTTTGGTTTTTGTTCAGTGAATCGGGAGAGAACACGTTCGTCATGCCGTTCCAGATTCACAGGTCGCAAGCATGAGACTGTCTGCCGCTGAATTCTGACCTCTCAACAACTGAGAAACATGCAGGTGAATGTATGAATGGCGTCCAGAAGATGCTCGTGCTCGGAGCGCTCACGCTGCTGTCGATTCTTTTCCTGACACTCAACCGCGCACAACTGTTCTCGGATCAACAAATGTCGAATGCCGTATACGTGATGGTGGCCACGGCAGCGGGACAGACGCTGATCAACGAAATATCCACAAAATCCTATGACGGCGCCACTGCCGGCGACGAAGACGCCGAGGTTGCGAGTTTCACCGCACCGGGCGCACTGGGTGCCGGCTGGTGGGAATCCTACCCGACCTTCAACGATGTCGACGACGACAACCGTTTTTCGACGTCTGTCAGCACCCCGCGTGCAGGAGATTTCGAACTCTCCGCCGCGTCCAGTATGTCAATTCCGCCAATCCACATGTACCGGTGAACACGCGTACGCGCACCAAGCGTGTCACGGTCGTCATCACTTCTTTCCTCTTGCAAACAAGGTTCAGATGTTATTATTTGGTCACGCATATTCTTCTTCCGCTGAGGACTCATGACAACTCATGGACGCACTTCTTCTTCACTGCTCTCGGGCACTACGGGATATGGACGACGAATGGTGCTCGCGATTCTCATCGTGTGGCCGACAGTGAC
>JAFGKR010000169.1 GCA_016928515.1 Bacteroidota bacterium
CCCCTGTCGAGGACGCCTGCAACGCGGTCGCATCGGCGCAGGCGGAGGCGCAGAACGCACTCGCATCACCGGTCCTCCACAGCGGCATGAGACTCGAAGCGACGGATCACGACGCAAGAATGGCAACCGGTACGAGATTCTCCGTGCGCGAACGGATCCCACTGTTTCCCTGAACCGCACCCACGCAGTACATTACGACATGCAAGGAGAAATCCACTACATCGCGATCGAAGGGGTCATCGGGGCAGGCAAGACCAGCCTCGCGCGGTTGCTGCACGAGCGGCTGGGGGGACAGCTGGTGCTCGAACGTTTCGAGGAGAATCCCTTCCTCGAGCGCTTCTACCAGAATCCCGAGCGCTATGCTTTCCAGACACAACTGTTCTTCCTGCTGACGCGTTTCAAGCAGCTGCAGGCGCTCTCGCAGCAGGAGCTGTTCGCGGACTTCCTGATCACGGACTACATTTTCGAGAAGGACAAGATCTTCGCGCATCTGAACCTGCAGAACGACGAGCTGCACCTGTATGACATGCTGGCCGCGAACATGGAAAAGAGCCTCGCGCGGCCGGATCTCGTGGTATACCTCCAGTCGAGCGTTGACCGGCTGATGCAGAACATCCGCCAGCGGGGACGGGATTTCGAGCGCGCCATGTCGCGCAAGTACATCTCCGATCTGAATGACGCGTACAATTATTTTTTCTTCCGTTACAAATCCACTCCCCTGCTCATCGTCAACGCCACGGAGATCGACTTCGTCAAGCACGAAGACCATCTCGACGAGCTGATCCGGGAAATCCTCAAACCGGATCACGTTGCGACCGAATATTACACGCCCATGTCACGTCTGCCACGGGATTCCTGATGCTGTTCCGCATTCTGCTTTTCGCATTGATCGGCTGGTTCATCTACCGTATCTATCGCCGTCTCACCGGATCGTCCTCTCCCGGAGGCGCTTCCCGCAATCCTTTCCAGCGTTCACGCCGCCACTTCGACGGGAAGGCCGTGGACGCGGACTTCGAAGAACTCGATGACGACAGGAGTTCGAAATGAGCCGGCTGGACCGCACATGAAATTTCTGGAGAAATCGATCAAGCGCCTGCTGTTCGGCTTCTTCCGCCTGTTCGTGCATGTGCGGACGGTGACCACCGTGCCACGCAATTCCGTAAGCAACATCCTTGTCATCCGGCAGCACAATCAACTCGGTGACATGCTCTGTGCCGTCCCGCTGCTGCGCGCACTGCGCGCGACGTTTCCAGCGGCACATATCGCACTGCTGGCGCGTCCGCTGAACAGCGAGATCCTGCGAGGCGCTCCCTTCCTTGACGAGATCATCGTCTACGACAAAAAGAAATTCCTGCGTTCTCCGTTCACGGTGTGGCGCTTCGGCCGGGCGTTGAAACGCAGGAAATTCGATCTCGCCATCACGCCGTCCACCGTTTCAATGTCGGTGACCAGCGATGTGCTGACATTCTTCTCTGGCGCGACCCGGCGAATCGGTCCGGCAACACTCAGCGGGAAAAAGAATCTTACGTCCTATTTCTACAACGTCGCGGTGGACCTCGACTGGCGGAAGGATCCGACACGGCATCAGACACTCCGTAACCTCGATATTGCATCCATACTCGTCCTCGATCCCGTCCCGCTCGAGCTTGAAATCGGTCTTGCCGAGGCAGAACGTCGACGAGCGGCGGAGCTGATTGCAGCGAAGAGCGGCGGACGCGACATCGTTGTGGGCTTTCATCCCGGCGCGGCCAAGATCCCGAACCGGTGGGACGCCCTGCGCTTCGCGGAGGTCGCAAACCGCTGCGCGGAGATCTACGGCGCGTTCATCGTCATCACCGCGGGGCCCGACGACGACGAACCCCTGCGGGAAATGACGCTGAACATGCCCAACGCCTGCCTCGTGATGCAGAACGAACCCATTCGCGACGTGGCGGCCATGATCAGCTGCTGTGACGTGTACATCACGAACGATACCGGCATGATGCACGTTTCCGCCGGCGTCGGCACACCGACACTGAGCCTGTTCGGTCCGACGGATCCGTTGCAGTGGGCGCCGCTGGGAAACGGACACCGATTCATACTCGGGCAGGGGAATTCGATGGACCGCATCCCTGTCGACAAGGTCTGGGCGGTGTTGACGCACATGCTGGCGGAAATCCGCCACCGAGATCCTCTTCCCGTCGAAGAGGAGGCGGCCGAGGAATCCTGACACGACCCCCTTCTCACGGGGAACGCTCCAACGTTTCACAGACATTGATCGCACGCATGCCCAATCGCATCCGCAGACTCGCCGCCATCGATCTCGGGACGAATTCCTTTCATCTCGTCATCGCCGATGTGAAAAGCAACGGGAAATTCAGCGTTCTCGGCAAGGACAAGGCAGTGGTACGTCTCGGCGAGGGCATGACGGACATGAAGCATCTGAGTCAGCCTGCGATGGAGCGCGCTCTGGATACGCTGCGACGCTTTGTGCTCATCGCGCAGTCGCAGGAGGCGCCGATCCGCGCCATCGCGACGAGCGCGGTGCGCGAGGCGCTGAACAAACAGGTATTCCTCGACCGCGTGCGCGAGGAGCTGAACGTCGACATCGAGGTGGTCAGCGGTTTCGAGGAAGCGCGGCTGATCTATCTCGGCGTGATGCAGGCGCTTCCCGTGTACGGACAGACTATCCTGCTGACCGACATCGGCGGCGGCAGCACGGAGTTCCTCGTCGGCACGCAGGGGAGCGTGCAGTACGCCAACAGCCTCAAGCTCGGGGCCGTGCGCCTCACACGGCGTTTCTTCAGCGGGGAAACCGTCAGGAGTAAAGGCGTCGATCAGTGCAGGGCGTTTCTCTCGGGAGCGCTGAGTCCCGTCGCCCGCGCCCTGCGTGGAAGAGAGATCGAAACCGTCGTCGGTTCCTCCGGCACCATTCTCAACACCGCCGCCATGATACTCGCCATGCGCGGCGAGCCGCCCGCCGAGGACCTCGGGAATGTCACCTTCACGCGCAAGGATCTCGCGCGTGTCGTCGATCTCATTCTCTCGCACAAAACGGCCGACGCGCGGAGAGACATTCCCGGCATGGATCCCGCGCGTGCGGACATCATCGTCGCGGGAGTGCTCATCCTCGAACAGATCTTCGAGCAGCTGCACGTCGACCGCATGACGACGAGCAGATACGCGCTGCGCGAGGGCATCCTGCTGGACACGATACAGAAGATCATCGGGGAAGAGCGGTCGGTCGATCATCTCACCGACATCCGTAAAGCG
Organism: Bacteroidota bacterium; assembly: GCA_016928515.1. Classification (GTDB taxonomy): domain Bacteria; phylum Bacteroidota; class Ignavibacteria; order SZUA-365; family SZUA-365; genus BM516. Next base: position 3,253 of record JAFGKR010000169.1, read on the forward strand.
AGCATTTATCACCTGGCGGAATCTTGCCATTACGAGCCGCATCACGCGGCGACGGTACGGAAAACCGCGCTGGCGCTGTTCGATCAGCTGCACGCGCTGCACGGACTGGGGAACACCGAGCGCGAGTATCTCGAAGCCGCCGCGGTGCTGCATGACGTCGGCTATCACATCTCGCATGCGCAGCATCACAAGCACAGCTACTATCTCATCCGTCACAGCGAGCTGCTGGGTTTCACCGACCGGGAGATCGAGATCATCGCGAACATCGCGCGCTACCACCGCAAGAGTCATCCGAAAGCGAAGCATGAGGGATACCCGAAGCTCACGGAGGAGGATCGCCTGCGCGTGCGGAAGCTCGCCGCCATCCTGCGCATCGCTGACGGCCTCGACCGCCGGCACCGCGACATATTCGCGAGCGTGCAGTGCGAGGCCAACGGCACGACGCTGCGCATCCGTCTCGCGCTCAAGCGCGACACCGACACCAGCATCGAGCTCTGGGGCGCCGAGCGCCGCAAGGAGCTGTTCGAGGAAGTGTACGGGCGGGCGGTGGAATTGGAGGTAACCCGGTAGAGAGGATATCTGTGTCTGCCGCGCAGGTGGCGCAGAAGGCGGGGCCATTCTGATTCGTGCACAACCCACCCATCCCTGTCCCTTCCCTCCCTGGATAGGGAGGGAAGGGGACCGTATCTACTGAATGAGGAGGACGAGCGCTGTGCCCGCCGTCCTGCACTCTCGTCCGCTCCCCGACTGACGTCGGAGAATATCGAGTGTATCGTCCCTTCGGGACTTTCCCGTCAGCTACATTCTCGAAGCATGGCACACAAATCACGCTGCGCACCGATGCACAGGTCTCGCCACGCACCGCTGCACAAGTCCCGCTGCGCAAGTCCCGCTGCGCAAGTCCCGCTGCGCAAGTCCCGCTGCGCAAGTCCCGCTGCGCAAGTCCCG
>JAFGKR010000170.1 GCA_016928515.1 Bacteroidota bacterium
ACACGAGCATGACCACCGGATGAAACGAACCATGTTTCGTCCCATTCCATCAGGAAAGGTGCGGTGGTCCAGTGCCCTCGTGTTCGGGGTGATGCTGTCCGTGGCAGGAATCGCCGTGTTGCTCTTGGTGCAGCCGTTGACCGCATTGCTGGCGCTGATCACCGCGCTGCTGTACCTCGCGGTGTACACTCCGCTGAAGCGCCGAACGCAGTTGTCCACCCTGATCGGTGGCATCCCCGGTGCACTGCCGCCGCTCGGCGGCTACGCGACGATCTCGGGGACCATCGGGCCCGAGGCCCTGGTGATGTTCATGATCCTCTTCCTCTGGCAGATGCCGCATTTTCTCTCGCTTGCATGGATGTATCGCAAGGATTATGAGCGTGGCGGTTTCCCGATGCTGACGGTGCTCGACGGCGCCGGCATCCTTGTCGCACGGCACATCATCGTGTACACGGCGCTGCTGTTGCTGTTCAGCCTGCTACTGACGGTGTTCCACGTGACAGGCAGCATCTATTTCTTCGGGGCGGCGATACTCGGCGGAGCGTTCATCATTGCGGGATTCCGTTTCCTCTACGAGCGTAGCAACCGCAATGCCCGGACCGTCCTGCTGTCGTCCTATTTCTATCTGCTCGCATTGATCACGTTGATGTTTATCGACAAGGCCTGAAAATGTACTCCACTGTCATAGCAACACACACCCGTTTCAACACGGGTATCTATCACGGGAAACTCGGGATGTGGGTGTTTCTCGCATCCGAGATCATGTTCTTCACCGGATTCTTCGGAGCCTTCATTGTGCTCCGGAATCTGAACATCGAGGTGTTTACGGCGAGCGCGCATCAGCTCGACAAGATTGTGGCCACCATCAACACCGCGGTGCTGATCAGCAGCAGTCTGACCATGGCACTTTCGCATCTTGCGCTCGAGCGAGGCAACGAGGCGAAGTTCCGTCTCTTCCTGGCGATGACCATTCTCTGCGCATTCGCCTTTCTCGGCATCAAATCGTATGAGTATGCAGTGAAATTCAGTCATGACATCTATCCGTGGACGAATACGTTTTTCGCGACCTACTTCACGATGACCGGTTTTCACGCCCTGCATGTGATCGGCGGTCTGATTCCAATGGCGTGGATGCTCGGGAAGTCCCTCCTGAAGCGATATCCGCCGGAGATGCATCACCGTGTCGAAACACTCGGGCTCTACTGGCACTTTGTCGATCTGGTCTGGATTTTCCTGTTCCCCACGCTGTATCTGATTTTCTAGGCACTGGTACGGAGATACCCATGGCATCCGGCGCAAGCTTCGAACATATACAGAAATCCTATCTCAAGGTGTTCATCGTATTGATGATTCTCACCGCTCTGACCGTGGGTGTGACCACCATTCATTTCGGGGATACGCTCAACATCATCGTCGGGGTGGTGATCGCGCTGCTCAAGGCCGCGCTCGTCATCTGGATCTTCATGCACCTGAAATTCGACAATCGCCGCCTCCGCTATTTTGTCTATGTGCCGGCGTTCTTTTTCCTCGCATTCGTTTTCGCACTGACAGTACTGGGGCTTTGACGACGCATATGCTCAGCATTCACGACATCGCGCATGTTTACACAGGGGACAGCGGAACATTGACGACAGCTCTCCGCGGGGTTTCCTTCAGTGCCGCATCCGGGCAGGTGACGGCGCTGGTCGGTCCGAACGGGAGCGGAAAGACGACGCTGTTCCGTCTCATCAACGGCCTGCTCCCGTTACAGCAGGGTCGTATCGAACTACACCACGGTCCCGTCCGGAATGCACGTATCGGGGTCGTGTTTCAATCGCCGAGTCTCGATCCGTATCTGACCGTGTTCGAAAACATCAGGCATCATGTCCTGCTCTACGGCCGAACAGTCCGGCGTCCCCAGCTCCCTGTCCGGTTGCTGAACATGCTGGATCTTTCCGACAAGCTCGATACACGAACCCGGGAGCTCTCGGGAGGTTTTCAGCGGCGTGTCGAACTGGCCAAGGTCCTGCTCACCGAACCGGATCTTCTCATTCTCGATGAACCGTTCTCCGGTCTCGACCTCACAGCGCGAGAGGCATTTTTCTCGCTCCTCCGGGAAGTCACAATCGAGCGAGAGCTCACCACACTGCTCATCACGCATGTTCTTTCCATCGCAACACTCTGCGACCGTGTCGTGCTGCTGGAAAACGGGAATTGCATTGCGGACGATTTCCCGGAACACCTGCTCGAGGACTTCGGTCGAACGGTTGTCGAGATTGTATCCGCCGATGCCGCCAGGCTCTTCGATCGACTGCGTCGTCACTTCGGAGGCGATGTTCTGCGTCTCCGCGAAGACACGGTTCTTCTCAAGAATGTCGGTCTGGGGGATGTCATTTCTCTGGTCGACGTGAATGATGCATCCATCAAGGACATGCAGGCCCGGCGTCCAGGCCTGGAAGATTTTTTCGTCTTGCGTACCGGTCAGTACGTGGAAGAGAGGGAGGAGGATTTGCTGGCAGCATGAGTACGTTTCTCCTCCCGACATACAGCCTTTGGACGCGGGACCTGAAGCATTTCGTACGGCAACGCAGCAGGGTGATCGGGGCTGTTGGGCAACCATTCGTTATATGGATCTTTCTCGCTGCGGGCTTTCGCAACAGCGTTTCCGTAGACGGGATGGAGTACGGAGCATGGCTTTTTCCCGGGGTGATTCTGTTGATTGCACTGTTCGCGGCAATTTTTTCCACGATCTCAATCATTGATGACCGAACGACCGGTTTCCTTCAGGGCGTCCTCACGTCTCCTGCATCCCGCACGAGCATCCTCTGGAGTAAAATGCTCGCAGGGACGACGATCGCAGTGGTACAGGCGCTGCTGTTCATGGTCCTGCTGCCGTTCAGTGGCATCACACCGACTGTGGCAGGATTCCTGTTGAGTCTGCTTTTTCTTACAGGGATCGGAATGCTTTTTACCATGCTGGGATTCGTACTCGCATGGCGCATGTCCTCGACGCAGGGATTCCACGCCGTGATGACCCTGCTGCTGATCCCCCTGTGGATGCTGTCCGGCGCCTTCTTTCCCGTCGACGGCGCCGCAGACTGGATGCAGCTCGTCGTTCGTCTCAATCCCCTGTACTACGTCACCGCATTGTTCCAGCAGCTGTTTTTCATGGGCAGCTCCATGGCGCCGGTCGATGTCCCTGCCCCATGGATATCGCTCCTGGTGTCTGGCGGACTCTTCCTTCTTTTCTACCTGTATTCTCTACGCAGCTTGAAAGCATGATGACGCGTCTATCCTCCATATCGATTTTTCCTCTTCTCCTTCTGTTCATCGCAACCGGTTGTCGGTCGGATTTTTCCGATACGGAAATCGATGAACTGCCGAATATCACGGAGGCACCTGAATTCCAATTCACGAATTTTGACGGCAGTACGATCACCAACACTGATCTCAAGGGATCGGTGTACATCGCCTATTTCTTTTTTACTTCCTGCGGCGGTCCGTGTCCGCTCATGAATTCGAACGCGAACGTTCTGCAGGCGGAGTATGCGGAAGCACTGGATTTCCGTATTGTCGGCTTCTCCGTCGATCCCGAAAGGGATTCCGTCGAGCGACTCGCGAAATACGCTGACCGCTATTCCGCGATACAAGGGCGTTGGTATATGCTGCGCAACAGCAGGGAGATTGTTGCGGCGCTCGCATCGAGTGGGTATCTCATGGGCGACGCCTCGAATCCCGCCCTGCACAGTACGCGTTTTGCACTGGTCGACCGATCGGGGATGATCCGGGGGTATTATGACGGGACGGATCCGGCAAAGATGGATGAGCTGCGCGCAGCCATTGATTTCCTGCTTTCGAAGGAGGGAGCGTGAGCGTCAGCGATCTCCCAACAGTCAATGCACTGCTCAATGCATTGGCATCCGTGTTTCTGATCGTCGGATTCGTGTGTATCCGACGCAGGCAGGTCAGGCAACATCGGGCGATGATGCTGTCCGCTTTCGTGACGTCGGCGGTGTTCCTGGTATCCTATCTCTCGTACCATTTCAGTTCAGCCATCATCACGCGGTTCGAAGGTGAGGGAGTGGCGCGAATACTATATTTTGCTATCCTGATATCCCATTCATTGCTTGCAGTCGCAGTGCCGCCGATGGCAATCATCACGGTGTTCCGTGGGTTGAAGATGACGGTCGAGAAGCACCGGAAGATCGCCCGGTGGACTTTGCCGATCTGGATGTACGTCTCCGTGACGGGTGTTCTGGTATATCTCATGCTGTATCACTGGTATGCGTAGGTCCTTGATGAAAACAATCCTGCTCCTGCTGGTCTGTCTTTCGGTGGTCGCCATGGCCATGCCGGATGTCGCAGTTGCCTGTCCGAATTGCAAGGAGTCGTATATGGAGGAAGGACAGTCGTCCCTGGCCTCCGGATTCAACACGAGCATCCTTTTCATGATGGTGATGCCCTTCCTTGTCATCGGCGGTTTTGTGCTCCGCCTCTGGATGGCGCAACGCGAGACGCACAAGGAAACATCGTACACACAGGAAGTTCCATGACCATGTTCACGCTGCAACGGGATCGCCAGATCAAGACGGTAACCGTCGCGCTCGTCGTGATGATCACGGCGGGTGCGGTCGCCTTCTATTTTCTCCGGCATCCTCGCGTCATGGATGTCGGGTATCGTCCGCAGCAGCCGGTGCCGTTCGATCATCGCCTGCACGCCGGTGAGTTGGAGATCTCCTGTGTTTACTGTCATACCAGTGTCGAGACCTCTGCGCACAGCACCGTTCCGCCGACACAGACCTGTATGAACTGTCACACGTCGGTCAAACGCGACAGTCCGCGGCTCGAAATGGTACAACAGAGTTACGAGAACAACGAACCCATTCCGTGGGTGCGCATCCATCGGCTGCCCGAGTACGCGTTTTTCAATCATAGCCGACATGTGAATGCCGGTATTGACTGCGCATCCTGCCACGGTGAAGTGGAGAGGCAGGGGGTGATCGCACAGAAGCAGCCGCTGACCATGGGCTGGTGTCTCGACTGCCATCGCGATCCCGACGCATATGTTATTCCCGTCAGGGACATCAGCGGACTGGATGTGGATCCCGGGTTGCTGCGCAACGACATCCCGAAGGGGCCGGAACATTGTTCCGCCTGTCACCACTGACATTGACCCGCAACAACATGATGCAATCAATAGTGAGTACGTATTCCCATGGCTGATACCCGGAGCACAGGCAAGACCTACTGGAAAAGCTACGAAGAACTCTCCAAGGATCCGGCGCTCATGAAGCAGCTCCACAATGAGTTCCCCGAAAACGGTAGTGCCCCCGGCGGCAGTGTCGGCAGCATGACCCGCCGAGCCTTCATGGGACTGCTGGCGGCATCAACCGCACTCGCCGCCACGGGCTGCCGCAGACCGGAGCAGGAGATCGTTCCGTACGTAAGGAAGCCCGAGTACCTGACACCCGGCATCGCGAATTTCTTCACGACGGCGTTCACGCGTCAGAATTTCGCTGCCGGGATACTGGTGGAATCGCGTGAGGGGCGTCCGATCAAGATCGAAGGCAATGACCGGTGTCCGGTGAGCGCCGGGAAGTCCAATCACCTCATGCAGGCATCCCTGCTGTCGCTCTATGACCCGGACCGCATCCTGCGTCCAACGGTCAACAACAGTGATTCCACACCGTTGAATGCCTACCGACGTATCGCGGATGCCGTGCGCGAAGTGACGGCGCAAGGGAAGACTGTGCGCATTCTCGTCGATGAGCACGCTTCTCCTTCTCTGCAGAAGCTGTACAGTGATCTCGAGCGCTTCCTTCCCGAAACACGCGTGGTGACCTGGCCTGCAATCACTGCATACGGTGCTGCGGAGGCGAATGCACGTTTGCTGGGTGTCGACGCAGAACTGGTCCCTGATCTCGGAAAGGCCGGGACGATCCTCGGCGTGGATGCCGATTTCCTCGGAACGGATCCCACGTCTCTGTGGCATATTCGCCGCTTTGCCTCCCGGCGTAAGCCCGAGCATGGCACTCCGGAGATGAATCGCTTCTATGCGGTGGAATCCGCAGTAAGCACCACGGGCTCGAACGCCGACCAGCGCATTCGCGTCAAGCCCGGAGAGATCGACGCATTTCTTCTCGCTTTGCTGCATGAGTTGGTTGTCGTGCGCGGTGTGCGCGGATTGGATGCCGAAACCACGACCATGCTTCACGGTGTGACAGGTGATCGTTTCCCGGAAATGAAGCGGATCGCGGACGATCTGCTCAGGTCCCCTTCCGTCGTCATGATCGGAAGACATCTGCCCGAGCACACACATACACTCGGCATCCTCTGCAATACCGTTCTCGGGGCTATCGGGGAAGGGTGTATCCTCGATCCCCGCCGTACCCTGCCGTTCAGTCATTCGAAGCAGAGAGCAATCACGGAGTTCCGGAAGGAACTCGATCGCGGTGATGTAGGTGTTTTGCTCTTCGCCGGTGTGAATTCGGCCTACTCCATGCCTGCGGGCATGTTTCGCTCTCTCTCATCGCGCGTACTGTACCGTTTCTCACTTTCGCTCTACGCGGACGAAACCTCGAAGGTCTGTTCGATCTTCATCCCCGTCAATCATTATCTCGAACAGTGGGGGGATGTCGTCTTGTTCGACGGCTCGCAGGCGATTGTCCAGCCCCTGATTGCGCCGTTGAATGAAGGGCAACCATCCTTGCCCGATGCGCTCATTGGTATCGCGCGCGCCGTCTCCGAAGAGCATTTCGCCGATGTCCCGAACTATTATGAATATGTGCGCGCACGATGGGAATCGGACGTCCTGCCGCGCAGCGGAGAAACATCCTTCGGTAGTTTCTGGACCGAAGCCCTCCGCAACGGGACGGTGGCTCTCACTGCACCGTCGACATCCGTGACGGTGAATGCCGCTCCGGCCCGCGACATGATCCGCACGGCCTTGTCCTCCGGGAATGCGGGGATGATGCTTGGGGTCCTCCCCAGCCACAGTCTCGACGACGGATTGTACGCGAATCTCGGATGGCTCATGGAACTGCCTGATCCGGTGACCAAGGCAACCTGGGACAATCTCGCCGTGATGAGCCGAACGACAGCGGGTGCGCTCGGTGTGGAGAAGGGGGATGTTATCCGTGTCAAAACGGCTGCGGGAAGCACGCATCTGCCGGTGTTCATTCAGCCCGGGATGGCCGATGACGTCATCCTCACGCATACCGGCTTTGGAAGAACGGAAGGCGGTCGTGTCCTCGCCGGTCAGGGTGTCAACGTCTTCCCCCTGATGCCGGAGGCAGGCAGGAGCATTGGATATGTATCGGTACAGGTGGAAAAAACCGGGGAGCGTTATCCCATCGCCACAACGCAGGATCACCATTCCCTTTCCGGAGAGGAGCTTTTCGACATCGACCGGAAGGAGATCGTGAAGGAGGGAACACTGGAAGACTTCCTCGCCAATCCCGCCACGCTCTTTCGCCATGATCTCCCGGTCTATGGTGCAGCTGACGCAACGGATCGTCCGATCAGCATCATGCCGCCCCATGACTATTCAAGGGGGCACCGGTGGGGGATGAGCATTGACACATCCGCATGCGTGGGCTGCAACGCCTGTGTGATCGCCTGTGTGTCGGAGAACAACATCCCGATGGTCGGGAAAGACGAGGTGATGAACGGCAGGGAAATGCACTGGATTCGTATCGATCGCTATTACAGTGGTGATGAAGACAATCCGGCTACTACTCTGCAGCCGATGCTCTGCCAGCATTGTGAGAAGGCACCCTGCGAGAATGTTTGCCCTGTTGCGGCGACCACACACAGCCCTGAAGGACTCAACGAAATGACATACAACCGATGCGTCGGAACGCGGTACTGTTCCAACAACTGCCCCTACAAGGTGCGGCGTTTCAACTATCTCAATTATCACAGGGACGACCGCGATCCGATGAGTTTCGTCTTCAATCCCGACGTGACCGTCCGAATGCGAGGTGTGATGGAAAAGTGCACGTTCTGTGTGCAGCGCATCAACGAAGCGAAGTATCAGGCAAAGAACGAAGGACGTGACTCTCTGCGCGATGGCGAAGTGCATACCGCCTGCCAGCAGGCCTGTCCGGCGGACGCTATCGTCTTCGGTAACATAAACGATCCCGAGAGTGCGGTATCGAAGAGCATGCGCACTGAGCGCGGGTACCATGTGCTGCAGAGTCTCAACGTGATACCGTCCATCACATACAAGGCGAAAATCCGCAACACCAACGGAGGAGCTGTATGAGGACTGCGACTGACAAGCATCGTCAGGACAGTTGGGATATCGACGGTGCGGGAACGCTGGCCGTGCATCCGGACGAGATTCGCGAACCCCTGTTCGAAGGGAAACCTGCCCTGCGGGATGTCACCGAAACCGTCTCGGGTGTCGTGGAAGGCAAGCCGACAAAACTGTGGTACGCCACGATCACGCTGACCGGCGGACTCGCCGGTTGGGGCATTCTGACCATTCTGTACACGATTGTCACCGGTATCGGCGTCTGGGGCAACAACCAGCCCGTCGGTTGGGCGTGGGATATCACCAACTTCGTTTTCTGGATCGGTATCGGTCACGCCGGGACACTCATCTCGGCCATCCTGTTTCTGTTCCGTCAGAAATGGCGCACCGCCATCAACCGTGCTGCCGAGGCCATGACGATCTTCGCTGTGATATGTGCCCTGATTTTTCCGATCATTCATACCGGTCGCCCCTGGGTTGCCGTCTACTGGCTGCTGCCGCTGCCCAACCAGATGGAGATGTGGGTGAATTTCCGGTCCCCGCTGCTCTGGGATGTGTTCGCCGTCTCCACCTATTTCGCGGTTTCGCTCATGTTCTGGTTTGTGGGACTGGTGCCCGACTTCGCCACACTGCGCAACCGTGCGAAAAACGCGATCGCCAAAACGATCTGGACCTTCGTGAGTTTTGGCTGGACGGGAGCGAACCGTCACTGGCATCGCTACGAAAAGGCCTACCTGATACTGGCAGGGATTTCCACGCCTCTTGTGCTGTCGGTACACACCATTGTTTCGTTTGATTTTGCGGTTTCCGTCCTGCCAGGCTGGCACACGACGATCTTTCCGCCGTATTTCGTGGCGGGCGCCATCTTTTCGGGATTCGGGATGGTGCTGACACTGATGATTCTTGCGCGCAAGCTGCTCAACCTCGAGCAGTTCATCACTGTCAAGCATATCGAGAACATGAACAAGGTACTCATGGCGACAGGCCTCATGGTTGGGTATGCCTACGGCATCGAATTCTTCATCGCCTGGTACAGCGGGAATCCCTTCGAGCGCTTCGTTTTCATCAATCGCGCATTCGGACCCTACAGCTGGGCCTACTGGACAATGGTGACCTGCAATGTCTTCATCCCGCAGCTGTTCTGGTTCCGGAAGATTCGTCGTAACCTGATGATCACCTGGGTGATATCGATTTTCGTCAACGTGGGGATGTGGTTCGAGCGTTTCGTGATCATCGCGACATCGCTGCATCGGGATTTCCTCCCTTCCAGCTGGGGATACTTCATCCCGACCTGGGTGGATGTGTCCATCTTTGCAGGAACGGTGGGGCTCTTTCTGACACTGTTCCTGCTGTTTGCGAAGTACATCCCGGTCCTGGCCATCTCGGAAGTGAAGGGTATTTTGCCCGGTGCACAGCCGTCACATCTGCATCATTGAGGAGCAACTGACGCATGAAACAGACTGCCGGCATATCCGGACTCTTTCACGATCCCGACGCGGTATTGAAAGCGGCAGCCGAACTCCGGCGTGCGGGATACCGACGGTTCGACTTCCATACCCCCTATCCGCTGCATGGTCTCGACGATGCCATGGGTGTGGAGCGGACGATTCTCCCCTGGATCTCCCTGGCGGGTGGCGTGATCGGTGCTGCCGTGGCGCTGCATCTGCAGTGGTGGACCGGTGCGGTGGACTATCCACTGATCATCGGTGGGAAACCCCTGTTTGCGTTGCCGCCCTCCATCCCCATAACCTTCGAACTGACCGTATTACTGTGCGCCATCGCGACGGTCGTCGGGATGTTTGCCCTGAACGGTTTGCCACGCTGGTACTCCAGGTGGCAGAACGATGATCATTTTCTCCGCAGTACGGACGACGCATTCGTCGTGACGGTGGATGCGGAAGACGGGCACTATCATCCGGAAAAAACCCGGGTACTTCTTGAGTCACTCGGAGCCGAACACGTACGAATCGTGGAATATGAAGATCAATAACCGACCCATTCCCCTCGCACAGATTGCCGTCATCGGTGTCCCTGTGCTCCTTTTCCTGCTGCTGTGGGCTGTCGACGGCTTCGCTCCGTTGCGTTCGAAAGAGCCCCCCATTCAGGTGCGTTCCGACATGTACTACCAGAGCAAATCAATGGCGCAGGAATCCAGCACCTTCTTCGCTGACCGCAAGGCCATGCGTGACCATGTGCCGGGGACGGTGCCTCGCAACGGGACCATGTACCCGTACACCTCTCCCGAGGAGGCAGAGGCGGAGTTGCGTAATCCCCTCGCTGTCAGCAGCGCTGTACTCGCGCGAGGGAAGAACCGGTACCACAACTTCTGTGCACCCTGTCATTCCGTCAGCGGACAGGATACCACCGAGATCGTGCGACGCGGATTGCAGAAACCCCCGAACCTGGCAGCCGACAACGCGAAGGGATACTCGGATGCGCGGATTTTCCATGTGATCAGTGCCGGGCAGAACATCATGCCGGGTTATGCAGACAAGCTGAAAGAGAAAGACCGCTGGGCCATCGTGCATTATGTCCGGGAATTGCAGAAGGCACCACTGAAATATCCGGCAATTCCATCGGCGTCGTCCGACACGACGGATGGCGCTTCAGGACAGCGGGGAAGAGCTTCGACCGCCGGTACCGTGCAGTCGGCCGGTGCGCCAACACCGACAGAGAATGCGGAGCAGGTACCATGAACAGCAACAGTTTCCAACTTGCCGAAACGGCCTTTGTGAAAAAGCTGCGGATGACCGGCCTGGTCACCGCAACGGTCGGCATCATTCTGAGCCTTATCGCGGCTCTGAGCGACATGCAGCGCTTCCTTTTCGATTATCTCATCGCGTTCGTCTTCTGGGGCGGAATAGCCATCACCGCTGTCTTCTTCAGCATGCTGCAATTCCTGACCCGTGCGGGTTGGAGCACGGCCGTGCGACGCATTCCCGAGCTGCTCGGAGGATTTACTCCGTTGCTTGTCATCCTGCTTCTTCCGATCGTGTTCGGTGTCGGTGATCTGTACCATCACTGGGTACATCCGGCACCGGACGACGTTGTTATCGCCGGGAAGCAACCCTGGTTGAACGTCCCATTCTTTGTCGTACGGTTGTTTCTGTATGTCGCCATCTGGATCGGGATGTATTTCTTCATCGTGGGGAACAGCTTCCGGCAGGATACCCGCAACGATATCGTGCCGACCCGGCGGAACTGGATGTTCAGCGCACCGATCACCATTTTCTACGGTGTGACCATCACCTTCGCGTCTTTCGATCTGCTCATGTCGCTGTATCCACACTGGTTCAGTACAATATTCGGCGTGTATTATTTTTCCGGTTCGCTCGTCGGCGCTCTCGCCGTCATTACCATTACTGCCATCCTCCTGCGCAAAAGCGAACTGCTCACGGAATGGTTGACCATGGACCGTTTTCATGATCTCGGGAAGCTGCTGTTCGCATTCAACATATTCTGGGCCTACATTGCGTTTTCCCAGGTTATGCTCATCTGGTACGCCGATCTGCCGGAGGAGACGGTGTTTTTCACCTACCGCTGGGCTCACGGCTGGGAAGTGGTGTCGATGCTCCTTCTCGTCGTGCACTTCATCATCCCGTTCGTCCTTCTGCTTTCGCGGGACGCCAAACGCAACCTCAACGTGCTCATGGCAGGTGCGGTGATTCTGCTTCTCGCACATCTGATCGACATGTACTGGCTGGTCATGCCGAACTACAGTCATGATGCGGTCACTATCGGATGGATGGAATTCGCTCCGCTGCTCGCTCTCGGTGGCATCTTTCTCTTCACCGCAGGCCGACAGTTCTCCCGCCGCAGCGCGGTGCCGGTGAACGATCCTTTTCTACCTGAGGCACGGTAGTTCCGGGGAGGTCGGAGGCCGAAAGCCGGAGACTCGTCGCAGACGAGAACGGGGAGGCGTGATGACAGGGAGGGACGAA
>JAFGKR010000023.1 GCA_016928515.1 Bacteroidota bacterium
GGCGGACAGTACGGAACTCACGCTCATGGCGGCATCCCATGTGGAACGCTTCACATGGTCGAAGGCTGAACCACAGGATCCCTACACGAACATACAGATCTCCATGTTCGACCCGTCGACGTTCTCGGATGAGGTGACGTACACGATTAGATTTTTCGATGCCGCGTCGGTGACCAGGATGATACGGTTCCAGTCGGATAATGATGGCACCGATTCATCGTTCACCATCACACATGCTGATCTGTACGACCTTGTCGACCAGTTGTCCCATAGCCCTGTTCCCGAGGAGCACGTCGTGTGGTTTGTCACCGCGACTGACCAGCTCTACATCACCGAGTCCTCGCCCCCGAGTCACGACACTCGTTACAGGGCCGGGTTTTACCTGACAATCCACCGGCGGGTGACACCGGGTGTTCAACCCATCCCCGAAGGAATGACCTTCACCCTGCATCCGAACTACCCCAATCCCTTCAATCCCGGGACGGAGATCCCGGTCGAGCTGCACGTTTCCGGCCACTGCTGGCTGCAGGTTCTCGATCTCATGGGCTAGGAAGTGGCGGTGCTGCACGACGGATTCCTCGAGGCCGGTTCCCATCGCTTCGCCTTCGACGGTCGCGCATTGCCCTCGGGCGTGTACTCATACTGCATCTCTATGGACGGCGTAACGCGCACCCGCGGCATGCTGCCGCTGAAGTAGAAACCAGAATTCCGTTTTCTTGCTCCGGAACTCTTCCGTTTGTAATGTGTCAGCGTATTGTGATGTCCCAATTGGAGGGGCCATGAACAAGTCCTTGGTCGATATCCCGAGAGGCTTACTGCATCGCATGGGATTTGCTATGACAACGCAGTGGCGGTTCATGGTATCGGTTGTCTGCCTTGTATTCCCAGGAGCCCCTGACGTCGGAGCGCAGGCATTCTGGATGCGGCTTGATACGCCAGGACTCAGTGAAATCACCTGCCTGTGGCAGCACGGCGGCACGATTCTGGCGGGGACCAGAGGAGGAATATACAGGTCTATCGATTCATGCACCACATGGACGGAGGCGACATCCCGTGCCGTCCCCATCGTTGCGATCTCTTCCAATACGAACGGGTTGTGCGTCGCAACTACACCGGAGAGTCCTCTGGTATCAACGAATGGAGGTACGACATGGCACTTCTCCACGTTGCGGGTTGCTACGTACGGGGTGGCTGTCAGCGAAGATGGGGAGATTATTGTTGCCTCCGGGGCATGGGATGAAAAGGGGAGTACCTACCATTCCACCGATGGGGGGGTGAGCTGGATTCAACGTGTTGCCACATACCGGGACCTGACAAGCGGTCATTTCAGGGAAATGATGTTCACCGAAGAAGGTACGTTGCTGGCAGCGGAGCACTGGCGCACGATCTCCGGACAGGATTGGCTCGCCCGCTCGACGGACAAAGGGCGGACCTGGATCCGTCCACGAAGAACGGGTGGGCCGTTTCCGTGTTGGTATCATAACGGCCTTGTTCAGGATGCGACCGGGCGACTGTATTGCGGGAGTTCCGACGCCGGATTGCTGTATTCGACGGATGATGGGCAGTCCTGGAATCCGGTACATCCTGATTGGAAGTCGGGGGGCAAAGTGAATGCAATCGTACCACAGATGGACGGCTCAGTATTCGTGTGTGCGAATGTTCTCTATCACTTTGCCGATACGTCGCTGTGCAGCTGGAGCGTGGCGGATTCCGTGAGTTTCGACGACATGCTCGCGCCGTTCCCGGGGATCATGCTGGGTGGGAATGTCACCGGAGTGTACAGATCGGACGAGAGCGGTCAACATTGGTCTCCGTGTATGAACGGCATCCACGCGCAGCAGGAGCGAAGTCTTTTTGTCGACCGCGAAGATCTGCTCTGGTATGCGGGTGCGGTTTCGACCGATCATGGCAGATCCTGGGACAAGCGTATATGTAGCGGGAACGCATATCACTTCTTTTCAGATGCTGATGGTTGGTATTATGCGTGGCACTACTCGCCGGCGCCGTACATGTTTCGATCGGCGGACGGTCGAAACTGGCAGGAGGTGACGACTCTGCCGCTGCGCCAACCAATATACGGGATGAAACAGGCTGGACGATGGTTGCTCTGTGCCGGGAATCTCGGTCTTATGCGCAGCAGTGATCATGGTGATACATGGGAGTGGCTGATTGCCTCGGATGTTCACGAGGCAATCGAGGGAAAGAACGGCCGTCTGTACATCACAACCTTCTATTCCGGAGTGCGTCGTTCGGATTCGACCTGGAAGGAATGGGAAACGGTAAGTGACGGTCTTCCTCGCGATGAGTATGGAAACATTCGTTCATTTGCCATCGCAACTGATCCCCATGGTGTCCTGTATTGCAGTGTTTACATTGGAGGCGGGCTGTATCGTTCACGGGATGGAGGCGATTCATGGGAACAGGTTCTCAGCGAGGAAGCTCCCATCCTTGACATCCTGATCGTTGACGAGAACCTCATCGTTCTCGCAACAAACGGGCATGGCGTGTTGATTTCGGAAGACAGCGGAGAAAATTGGTCGGAACTGAATGATGGTCTGACGAACTGGACCATCCTGCACCTGCACATCGATCATGCGGGATACTTGTATGCAGCCTCCATGGGGAGTGGCCTATACAGGAGCAGAATGTCCCTCTATCCCTGCAGTCGAAGTTTGATTCTCTCAGGCGACGAAGGAATAACCGGATACAGCGGCCTGACGATCGA
>JAFGKR010000171.1 GCA_016928515.1 Bacteroidota bacterium
GCAACAGCAACCCGTCCGAGAATATATCCTGCTGCGAGCTGCAGAAAGACCAGCGACCCGCCGTACGCGACACCCGGGAGGGAAAGGAAGGTCAGTGCACTCGTCTCTGTCGCGACGATGGTTGCGCATACCGCCCACCAGGGAATCGCGCGGTCGCTGAGGAAGTAATCGCGTACGGATCTCTGCTTTCCACCCATGAACACACCGAACAGCGCGATACCGGTGAGATAGAGCAGAACGATGATCCCATCGACAATGGTGAATGTCATAGATGAAACATGGATTCCGGGTGCTCGGGATACCTGTCAGACGTACGCATCGTGCCTACGGAAACGTTGCTAGTCCTCGACAATCAGATCCCGCGCCTCGTCCACGGAGCTGACGAGAGGAATGATATCCATCAGCTTGGCGATCTCGAACAATGAGCGCACCTTGCCGTTGACATCCACTACGATGATGCCACCGTCGCGTTCACGCAGCTGCCGTTCGGCAAGAAGAATGGCGCTGAGACCGCTACTGTCACAGAACGTCACCTCCGACAGGTCGATGATCAGGATTTCGATGCTCGATTGTGTGAGGATCAGGAATTCGCTTTTCGCCAGAGCGGCGTTGTTCGAGTCAAGCCGTTCCTCGTGCAGGTGAAAGATGGCGAGGCCGTCTTCCTTGTCTACGGAAAACTTCATGAGTTCGTCCCGTGTATGTGTTCAGAGAGATGTGAATGAAATTCGTCTTCATCAATAATCGTGATACCCAGTGTGCGGGCCTTCTCGAGTTTCGACCCTGCGGATGCACCGGCGACGACGACATCGGTTTTCTTGCTGACACTGCCGGCGACCTTTCCCCCGGCAGCTTCGATGCGTGCGCGGGCCTCCTCGCGACTCAAGCTTGCAAGTGTTCCCGTAAGGACGAAGGTTCGACCATCGAAGAACGGGATGCGTTCCGTCGTAGGGTCCTCCATTGCATGCGTCACACCGGCATCAACGATGCGGGTAACGAGAGAACGTGTATGGTGGTCCGTGAAAAACCGGAGGACAGAATCCGCTATGCGTGGCCCGATTCCGTCAATGCGCATCAATTCTTCCCGGCCGGCAGACGCAAGCCCTTCAATCGACCGGAATTCCTCTGCAAGCAGACGAGAGACGGATTGCCCCACGTAGTGAATCCCTAGTGCATGGATGACACGTTCCAGTGGCTGCGTCTTGCTCCGCTCGATGGAGGAGAGCAGATTCTCGACGCTCCTGCTTCCGAAGCGTTCCAGTTCCTCCAGTGCATCCCGCCTGGACGCAAGCGTGTAGAGATCGGCGTAGGATTGGATCAGACCTTCATGTACCAGGACATCGATCACTGCCTCGCCGAGTCCCTCGATGTCCATCGCGTTGCGAGATGCGAAATGCTCGATACGACCGCGGACCTGCGCGGGACACTCGACATTCTCGCAGAACCAGGCGGACTCGCCTTCAGGCCGAACGAGTGCGGTGCCGCACTCCGGACAGTGTGAGATGAAGCTGAACGGTGGAGAGTTCGCCGGTCGAGCTTCGAGAAGTACATCGGTGACTTTGGGAATCACGTCTCCGCCTTTCTCGATCATCACAGTGTCGCCGACGCGAAGGTCGAGATCACGGATGAAATCTTCGTTGTGAAGAGTAGCGCGGCTGATTGTCGATCCTGCCAGCAGCACAGGTTCCAGAACGGCGACCGGGGTGACCGTTCCCATGCGTCCGACCTGGAAGAGAATATCCTTCAGCACCGTCTGTTCCCTGCGTGCCCGGAATTTGAATGCAATGGCCCAGCGCGGACTCCTGGCGATACTGCCGAGTTCATTCTGCTCGCTGAGTTTGTTCAATTTGACGACGACGCCGTCGATTTCATACGGAAGAGAATCCCGTTTCTCATCCCATTCCTGCCAGAAGGCGATCACATCGTCGATACGTTCGCAAACGCGGCGGTGAGGATTCACGGGGAAGCCGCAGGACTGGAGATATGCCAGCGCATCGGCTTGTGTCTCGATATCCGGTCCTGAACCCACGAGTGAATACATGTACGCGCGGAGATTCCGTTGGGCAACAATGGAGGAATCCTGCAGCTTGAGCGTCCCTGCCGTGGAGTTGCGCGGATTGGCGAACAGTTTTTCTCCCTGCTCCTCACGCATGCTGTTCAAGTGTGCGAAATCCTCCTTGAACATGAGCACTTCGCCGCGTGCTTCGAGTTCCGGAGGTGGGGATGCTTCGCTCCGCAATTTCAGTGGAATGGAACGGATCGTGCGGACGTTCGCGCTGATGTCGTCTCCGTGCATGCCGTCTCCACGTGTGGCAGCCCGCTCGAATTCACCGTTGCGGTAACGCACGGCCAGCGCGACGCCATCCAGCTTCAATTCCACATGATATTCGACGGATTCCGTCCCGAGTTCCTGAACCATCCTGCGGTGGAATTCGCGTACCTCGTCTTCGGCGTATGTGTTGGAAAGACTCAGCATGGGAACGTCATGCCGGACGGTCGGGAAATCCTTGGTTACGGTTCCGCCCACCCGCTGTGTCGGTGAGTTGGGAGTGCGCAATTCCGGATACGCTTCCTCGAGATCCTGAAGATCGCGCATTCTCCGGTCGTATTCCTCGTCAGAGATCAGCGGATCGGCGAGGACGTAGTACTGGTAGTCGTGCTGCAGCAGGTCTTCTGTGAGCTGTTGATGACGCTCGTGGATATGCGGGGGCACAGTCATAGCGGATCAGTTGCCGTTGAGCTGCTGGCGGGAGAGCGTGACATTTTTCACCACGGCTCCTTCCTCACCGAGGGTCCCGATCTCCCTTCCGTTCAGGAAGAACGTGACCGCGCCGGCGTCTCCGAGCGTGATGACGAAATAGTCACGTGCCCTCCAGACTTTGTGCTCGTTCGAGGAGAGTGATCCCCGTTCGGTTCGGAGCGTGTCCATCTTGACGGAGAACCAGACCGGCGCGCTGGTAAACGCTTCGAGAACGAGGCTGTCCTGCCGCTCGAAAACGCGCGGCTTGGCCTCGACCGGATCCGGTGGTGGGAGGGGTTCTGTCGGGAGCGTGTCCTCGGGCACCATGTTCATTTCCGTCATGGCATACTGCGAGGAATCGATGAAGCGTCCTGCCTCGATGCTGGCCTTGATGGCTGTCGAATCCACCGCGGCACCTTCATCGGGATCACCCTTGCTGAAGTAGTAGATTCCGTATGCACTGATGACGAGGAAGGCGATGATGAGCAATCCCACACCGATGATACGTCTTTCGTTCGGTCCATCAGAGGTTGCGGGAGGAGGGGGGGGGCGTGTCGCTTTCTTCTCATCAGGCAGTGGTGGCTTGGTGTCGTATACGCTGGGCCGCCGTGATGCCTGGCGATCGGAAGAAGACCTGTCCGCTTGTTTCACCTCACTGGCAGGAGTGTGCCCAGCGATTTTTCCCTGCGGAAGAGCATCCTGTGGTTCGTTTTGTTCACCCGCCGGTGTGGCGTCACTTGCCGGTGTGGCGTCACCTGCCGGTTTGGCGTAACCTGCCGGTTTGGCGTCACCCGCCGGTTTGGCGTCACCCGCCGGTTTGGC
>JAFGKR010000172.1 GCA_016928515.1 Bacteroidota bacterium
CCCGGAAATGTATCGAATAGTTCGCGATGAATCAAATCCCTCCGCGGTGTTTCTGAAACGATTCCTTGCCGCTCCCGTACAGATGTCTCCTCAATCACGCCGACCTGTCGGGAGCCTCTTCCACGCCGACCTGTCGGGAGCCTCTTCACCGCGTCCGCCCTTCCCGGTGCGCATCGCGGCTTCGATCCGGATCGCGCGTACGTCAGTCCCGACGAGCCACACTGCTTCCACCTGGCGACGGATAATCCCGCTGGAATTGTTCGCGGCCTTCCCGACCGGGTGAGGCTGCATGAGGTGCGATGTACAACACTCGTTCCAAAGGATTAGATCGCTTTACAGTCCCTTGGGCGATTGCAGCGCCTTCCGGCAATGTGTAAATAGTATCTACACAACCCGCATCCCATCGTATTTCCGATTCGAGTCGTCCCCTGTGTCAGAGCAGGTCGGACTGCGAGAGGATATCGATAATGAAATAGAGTCCTGAACAGAAGACCAAAATTGGTGCATCGACACATAGGAGATTTCAATGAACCTGATCAGTCTCGTCATCGTGCTCGTCGTCGTCGGAGTAGTGCTGTATCTTATCAATCACTTCATCCCGATGGACCGCAAAATCAAATCGATCCTGAACATCGTCGTCGTCATCGTGGTCATACTCTGGCTGCTGAACGCGTTCGGCCTGTTTACTCTCTCGTGATGTTCATGCATGGGAGGAACACTTTGCATGTGCATACGTACTGCCCCCCAAGTGCTTTTTACTCCAGACTTTTCTATCTTTCACACTATGAGAGGAAATCGCTTTTCTCATCGTCCCGCACGAAAACAGGATGGCATGGAGCGTTGAAGAATCCGGAAACCTGCGCCATGGATGAGATTCGAATCCTTCTGATCGAAGACAACATCCTTCTCTCGGAAGGAATTACGGCTATGCTCGTGAAGCATGGCGGATTCGAGGTTGTCGCACGATCCGAGGACGGTGACGCGGTGCGTCAGCTGAAGAGTCTTGACACCCCGCCCGACATCGTGCTATTGGATCTCGGACTCGAAAAGGCGAACAGTCTGAGTTTGATGGCTCTGCTCAAGGATGAAATTCCGGCCGCCAGGATCATTGCGATGGACATCCTTCCCGAACATGTCGACATCGTCGAGTTCGTGCGCGCAGGTGGACATGGCTTCATTCTCAAAAACGCCTCCCCGGAAGATTGGATCGATACCATCAAGGCAGTGGCTGGCGGAGAAACCGTGCTCCCACCGACGATGACGAACTCCCTCTTCACACAGATCATCACCGATGTCGTCAGCTCCGGTAGAAGTTTTCCGGAAAGCGGCACACTCCTGACACAACGCGAACGGCAGATAGTCCATCTGATCGCGGACGGTATGAGCAACAAGGAAATTGCTGCGCAACTCCACATCGCCACCTACACGGTCAAGAGCCATGTCCACAACATTCTCGAAAAAATGACGCTCAGCAGCCGTCTGCAGATCGCCGCATACGTCCGAAAGGAAGACTTCTGATACCAGGATGCAGGGTCATGATATCCTGTATCCTCCCTCCCGGCGCATCCATACCCAACCCGTCCGTTTTTCTTTCCCCATCGATTATTCCACCGGGATGACTCCCGTCTCCATCCATGGAGCGAGACCGTTTTCCATCCCTTCGGGCTATTGATCACTGAGCCGCCCCGGCGTATATAATAGAAGAACCCATTCACACAACCTGAAGGAGACAGCCATGATGGCACGGACAGTCCTTGGTGCTCTTATCGTCCTTCTCGCCATGACGCAGGCAGCCTCTGCCGGCGGCGGCAGCGATATCAGTAAGCACTTCAATAACATTTCCCGGGAAGTGAAGGCGACGGACAATCCCGCCCAGAAACGCGACATTCTCCGGAATTCCCTGGAGACGATGACAAAGGCCCTGGACAGGGTTGAGAGTTCCGCACTCGTTTCCGACGAGGACCGTGCCGGCGCGAAGCTATTGCGAGCGAGGCTGCAGGAGAAGCAGGATGAGCTCAGCGGCACGAACGGCTTCGAGCGTGTGGCAGATACACAGCTCAATTCCTTCGGTGATTATATCGTGCAGGACATGCAGCAGGCCGATCAATATATCACGGTCAGTCTCGTCGCGGTGCTGCTCATTGTCATCATTCTCATTCTCATTCTCTAGAGTACGCATAGAGCATCGATCATGATTCAGCAGCGGGAAAGATATTTCGCGAGTGTCGCGCAGCGACTGCAGGGAGGCTCACTGGTCAGCGTCTGCGCGGCATTCGCGTTGTTTCTTTCTGCCTGCGGAACAATCTCGATGAGCTTCGAGGAAGAGGCGAAGGCGGCAGTTTCCGTCCCGCCGGCGCGATTCTCCTTCGTATTCGTCATCCACGGCGACGGCGACTATGTCTATCATGACACGAAGGGACGGGCACGCAACGCCGACTGGCGTACGCTGCGTGCTGCAATCCTGCTGGCGCGGCGGCTGCCGGATACCGAAATATTCATCTTCCATCAGCATCCGGCGTACAAGCTGCTATACTTCATCCCTTTGCCCGACGGGGATTTCCAGTATTACCGCAATGGGGAGTTGGTGGCTCGCGAACCCTACTGGCGGTCGGATGGTCCCTTGCGTTTCGAGGCCGAAATTGCGCTGTACCAAAAAACCGCCACGGCAGCCGGTCCGGAACGCACGAATTTCTTCCTCTACTTCGGCCATGAAATCTCTGAATTCGACGGTGCGGGATATGATGCCTCGACACCGGAACGCACATTCAGCGTCCAGGACCTGTCCGCGGGGCTGAAGAGTTTCACAGGCGATACCACCCGCTACGATCTGCTGGTGCTTTCGACATGTTTCGGCGGAACGCCGCACACCATTGCGGCGCTCGCACCGTATTCGCGCACCATCGTTGCATCGCCAGACAATCTCCACCTGTCCTATTTCGATCTGCGCGGATTTGCAAGGCTGGAGGAATTCAGCGCCAGAGATGATATGCCGGGTTTCGCGCATCATTTCGCGCGGCAGGCATTCAACCGGCTGAGTGAGAGCGTGCAGACCTCGGTGACGGTTGCCGTGTATGAACCCGACCGGGCGATGAACTACCTGCTGGCAACAGAAGGGAAGTACAGGGAAAGGCTCTCTGCACTGAAAGATCACACGCCGGAGTCCATCGAGTATGTCGATTGTGGAGATGAAGGATCCTTGGTCCTGCCCGGAATGAGCGACGGGGTTTCCATTCTGTTCCGCTCATCCCGTTTCGGCCGGGCAAAAAACAAACGTAGCCACTCCGGCTGGCAATGCTGCCGGCTGGTGACACGGTAGGATGACACACCTGCGGTACACGAGGTTCCCAGGCCCACTCCGCTCATAAAACCCAGCGCAACGCGCGAGGCACGATCATGAAACTCAGCACACATTATTATATACTTTCTCTCAGCAGCGAGATCTCCCG
>JAFGKR010000024.1 GCA_016928515.1 Bacteroidota bacterium
GAGGAGGCCATCCGTCAGATGGACAACGCCGACCTCGGCGGCCGGAACCTCAAGGTCAACCAGGCCCGCCCCCGCACAGAGGCGCCTCCGCGCGGCCGCTCCCGTTATTGATCTCATCCGGATCGAAACAGCCCGATCGCGACATCCCGTTGATACATGCCCTGCGGCGTCTCTCTGCGAGGCGCCGCTTTTTCCTTTTCCCGCATCATCCCCGCGCACCCGTGGTGATTCGCGCTCCATCCGTTCAGACACTCTCCCTGATACCCGTCGCATCCCCGTTGCCTCAAAAATAAATCTTACCCTGCGCCCAGTGACAGGTGGTCGTCTCTTGCGGTTTCCACCTGTGTGGCGTTTGCAGCGTGAATCCGTATATTCCCCGCAGTCTGTCAATACTGTTTCATCGCTTTGGAGAAGTCCATGGAAGAACAGGACCTTCAACACCGTCTGAGCGAACTGCAGTCGCATCTCAAAACGCTCGAGGAGCGCGTCATCTCCATGGAGAGACGCCAGTCGATGCAACCCGACCTCCCGCAGACGGCACTGCTCAGCGGCAGCTTCCTTACCCGTGCCTTCGCCGTGCTCGGACACTACATCGTGGCGTCGCTTATCATCGCCATTCCCATTTATATCATCATCTTCGTCGTCATCCTCATGATCGGGATCTCCTTCTCGCAGATGTGACTCATCACTGCGTATCATCGGCGAAGGTTCGGGCAGGAACTCCGGCCGGAGATGCGTGCGTGTGAAGGTACCGTATTTAGGACTTGCCGCATCCGGATTATCGCACTACCTTACGGTCGTCGAAAACGTCGTACATCGAAAGGGATATCGCTGCCGTGGTGGGAGTGCTGTCTCCCCTGCAAGGAGTATGATATGTCGCAATCCGGTCCGATCCGTGTGTTTCTTGCCATTGAACATCCCCTCGTCCGACGGGGGTTGTTCTCATTCATTCGTGACCACGAGGATCTGCTCGTCGTCGGGGAAGCCGCGGATGGGGAGAGTGCGCTGCGTGGCATCGAAAGGACGCAGCCACATGTGACGGTGGTACACGCGAACCTGCCGATTCATCGTGGCAGCGACGTCGTGCGTGCACTGCAGCGCGGTTCGGAACCGGTCCACACCATCATGCTTGTTCCCCTTCACGACCGTGATCTGCTTCGCGAATCCATGGCTACGCCAGCCGACGCTTTCCTGCTCACCACCGATTTGCCGCAGCATGTCGTGCGCACGGCCCGCATGTTGATGAACGGCCTCAGCTTCACCTGCCCGCTGCTCGCTGCCTGCCGGGATGCCATTCTCGACGATGCCGTGCCGAAGCGCGTACGCAATACGTTGAACCAGGAAGAGCTCCTGCTGTTTTCTCAGTTGACACGGGAGCGCAACGGACCGCAGATCGCGCGGGAGCTGGGAATATCTCTCACCGAAGTTGCGTATCTGCGTGTACGGATATGTGAGAAACTTCATCATGAAGCCGGAGGAACCGCACAGTTCATTCATCCGAGAGAGATATTCATCCCGGGTGATGGAGAGCGCTCCTCCCGTGCGGCGTCGTGAGCATTGGGATGCGGTCTGCTTCTGATTTCTGAGAGGTGATGCAGTCTCTGCATATCCGCTGAGGCTCCCGTGTATGTCTCTCTCGCATGATGCGGTTCCTGAATATGAATCACGCTGACATGATGCGGTTTCTGCATATGAATCACGCCGACATGATGCGGTTTCTGCATATCTTTGATATCCGGTGACGCGGATTTCGTTCCGGTCGTGATCTCTCAACAGCATTCGTCGGTTATGGCTCCAACACGTCCCTCGCCCACCCGTGCCGCCTACGTCGCCCGTATCAACCGTGTGATCGATCACATCGAAGCGCATCTCGACGAACAACTCTCACTCGAAGCGCTTGCCTCCGTCGCGCATTTCTCCCCGTATCATTTTCACCGGGTCTTCCACGCGATGGTGGGGGAGACGCTGAACCGTTTCATCCAGCGTGTGCGCTGCGAGCGGGCGGCGGCGCAGCTCGTCGGGAATCCGGGAAAGAGCATCGGTGCGATCGCGCTGGACTGTGGCTATTCCAGCTCGCAGACTTTTGCGCGCGCCTTTCGCGAACAGTTCGGCATGAGCGCGTCGGCATGGCGGGAAGCCTGCCTCGAGGACGATCGCAATATGAGCAACACACTGCGCAAGATTCGCAACACGGAGCGCAAGATCGGAAACGCTCCGGTGGCGGGGTATCACCATATTGCCTCCGACAGTTCATCAACACGGAGCAACATCATGACACAGCGCATTCAGCCCACCGTCACCGTCAGCGATTTCCCCGAGACCACCGTTGCCTATCTCCGGCATATCGGTCCCTACCAGGCCGACGCCGAACTGTTCGGCCGCCTCTTCGGCCGCCTGTTCCAGTGGGCGGGTCCGCGCGGTCTGCTCGGGAAGGACACGAAAGTGATGAGCATCTACCATGACGATCCCAATCTCACCGCACCCGAGAAGCTGCGCACGGACGTCTGCATCACCGTCGCGCCCGACACGCCGGTGGACGGCGAGATCGGCAGGCTCTCCATTCCCGCCGGCCGTTACGCCTTCGCGCGCGTGGAAGTCACCTCAGACCAGTTCGGCGAGGCCTGGGACGCAGTCTGTGGCGGCTGGCTTCCCGACAGCGGTTACGAACCCGCCGATGGCCTCAGCTTCGAAATCTACCACAACGACTACCGCGAGCACCCCCAAGGGAAGCATATCGTTGATATCGTCATTCCGGTCAAACCGATGGCGTAATTGGCCTATTTGGGCCAGTTTCGACAGGTGCCTTTCGCCAAACGTCCATGTGGACGGTTAAAAGCGATCAGCGAACGGTGACCAAACGGTGACCACCTGGAAATTTCGAACATAAGAAAACCCGCTGCACGGCGGGTTTCTTCTTGTAGGCTTGTCGAAACTTTTCAGTACGTTTCACCTTCGACGTCGGCCAGCGCCCACTCCTCACTCAAACGGATGTTCATACCCGCTCTCGATGCGGTCGATCTCCTGGATAGGGATCTGTATCGAAGTCTCGATAGCTGACATCTCGCCGTTTTCGTACATGATCTTCCAAGTACGGATGTGCCGTCGAGGCGGATAACCTTGATTGGCCAGTCGAGTGCCAAATAGCGGATTGTGTCGAAGGGAATGGCGTAGTATTCCAGATCAGGAAAAGTGGATCCATGCAGATAACGAACCCCTTTGACCTCAACAAATGAGGCGTATTCTGCAGAGAAGCGTATCTCTGCTGAGTCTGTTCCTACGGTCACATCGAACGGGAATAATCCGACGGGATTCTGCATGACCTTCTCGAACACGGCACCTCGCTCATGATTCCTCTGTATCGTCGACTCCTGCCAACGCTGGTGCTCTCGATGTGAGGAATACAGCCGGTGGAGAAGAGGCAGAAAAGTAATATGACAAGCCTGTAGGCCATGGGAGAAAGATAGTCGATTCCGGGAGCGTTTTGTCATGGAAATGTAAAGAGAGGCGATTGCCTTGCTCTTTTCATTTCGTACAACTGTAGCGTCAAATAGACGTGATATCGTGGAATTATGAAGGTATGACATTATCGTGACAATTGTTTCCAAATCATGGGCAATATTGATGTCGAGAATGCTCAGAGATCGGAGGTATGATGAGACGGATACCGCTCCTTTCCATTGCTATTGTCGCGATGCTCTGTACCGGATTGGGATCAGATATGGCGTATGGACAATCATCGCCCGGCGGCCACAGAGCGGTGCGCAGAGACGCGTTCTTTTTCGAGCTTGCTGGACAGAGCCGTGGTTTAACGGTAAACTATGAGCGGAAAATGTTTGATACGGAGCCTCACAATTTATCCCTGCGTGTTGGGTGGGGGATTGGTTGGTCGATACCCCTGACTGCAAGTTATCTGCTCGGCCGAGACCACAAACTCGAATTAAGTGCCGGGTGGTTGTACCAGCTTGGCACCAAGACATACGGGTCAATTTTTCCTACTGTTAGTGAGAAACCGGATGAAAAATGGAATAGTAAGTATGTCAGTGGATTTATCGGTTACAGATATGAAAATGGTCGTGGCAGTTTTCTGTTCAGAGCTGGGTATACGCCTTTATATCGTTACTCGGGGACACATGATGACAAGGAATTCATCAGTACAGTCGGAATCAGTATCGGATGGGCTTTTCGGTAGAATACTGTTGACAGTCAAAGAGTAAGGCAATCTCCTCACTGTTTTTTTTACTCTCTTACGGAATAAGAGATTAGTTCAGAGGAGAAAATGAGATACTCAGGTATAGTATCGCTAGACAAAAGGTAATCGACCTGAACTTGGCCAATATTTGGATAGAAGAATTCGCGGTATCGCAATCGATGAGATTGCAGGGGGAGAGCTGGAGTTTCGTAAAGAAGGCGGGAGAATGTGCCTCCTGGAACTGCGACGAGATGATCTGTAGCGATCACACGTATCGTGTCTCCGTCCGCACCGGTGAACAGGTTCCCAGCCTCGGCCGGGTACATCGCCCAAGGCCCTGAAGTAGGCTGGTCACTCGACCGGCTCCAGAGACCATCAGCTCTGTTCGTGCAGAGAACCATGGTTGTCTTTTTCGTACCCCAGCAAAACCATCGCTCGCCTTCGAGTAGTGTGCCGGATAGGACGAAAATGGTCACAGTGGCCCTTTTGTGAACACTGCCATCCGAGCCGTAATATATTTCTTCATATGTCCACGCGTTTCCCACCGCCAGGGGCATAATGACAACGGGAGTTTCCGGAGGTACCACTGGATTCTCATCTTCGGAGCATGCACTTGCCGTCAGACAGAGCCCGAATACTACCAGAACGCAAGCGCGTCGACGGAGTCAACCTCAGATTCTCCAATCAAGACACACCACTTTCTCTGAGTTGCAAGGAAAGCCGCTCAAAGGAAACAGAAGCGACTTATACCGCGGAGAAACCGGATCCTCCTTGCTCGAACCACTTATTCGCGTCGTGCCTTGAGAGATTGGCGCACGACAGAAGCCTCCTTCTTCCACGTCAGTTCCCATTCCATGATGCCATCCTCGGGGAAGGTGATGACCTGATGGGTAGCCTCGGGACCGTCATTTTCTTTGCTTGATAATTCGAGTTTCGGCATCTTCCCGTCCAGCCATTTCCCAAAGAGAACGGTTACTTCGCCCTCGCTGCTCGTTTCGAAATATGCCATACGTTTCCGATTGGCGTCCCAGCTGAGGAGACCGATGTAGTTGCAAGAATAGTTCTCCATATATTCTATAGAGCCCTTGATAACAATGGTGAATGCATTCATATCACTCTCGCCGTTCAATTCAAACTCCCAATCCTGCGCAGATCCATCGGCCAGCACCTGATGAATCATACCTTTCCATTCTCCTGTGAAGAGCGCCATCTGTTTGAGGATATTTTTCGGTGGATATAAGGACACCTGATCGCCCAGGTCGGTGATTGGAACATCATTGCCGACGACGTCTAGCATGAGGCTTCCTGTCCAGACTTTCCCGTCACCCACGAGGAGGGTTCCAAGATATATGCTGTCCGCTGCTGTCGGGACGTCGAGCACGATCTCATAACGGATCCAGTCCGTAGTACCGGAAACACCACGATCCTGCATATTATCGAAGGCAAGGACTTTTCGATTCGGGCCATCTACCCGCATCCATAATCCGGCAAAGTTTGATACGTTCTCCGTTTTAAGATATGCAGAGAAACGTAGTCGTTTCGTGCGGTACGAATCGGCGGCTATTGTATTTTCCCATGAACCAAATCCCGATGATTTCACGTTAGTTCCGAAGAGAAACCCAACGTTGGCCGTCCC
>JAFGKR010000173.1 GCA_016928515.1 Bacteroidota bacterium
ATCGTACCAGAACTGCGCCGGGTATTTGCTGTTGTCGACGATGCGGGGCGAGGCAGTATACCCCAGTCCTCCGCGCGCGTCATGATTTGTATCTGCGTCGCTGAATTCCACGAAGACGACTCCGACGGTGAGTGTCTGTGTCGTCGTGTCCTGCGCAAGAAGCGGGATGTGGCAGAGATGGAGAAGGGAATACAAGGACACAACGAAAATGATCCAGACTGATATTGCCGGTTTTTCCGTTCTTTCGAGATAGATTCGCGCTCCTTCTCCTGCCGCGTGAATATTTCCCGATTCGACGATGCTATGACAGGACGCGTCATGCCTCTCTGACCAATAGAGATCTATGGGGGGGGGCAGTTACGGAGTTTTGTTCAAGCAGTACATGAACTTTGGTTTCCATCGCGTATTTTCTCCTTTTTTTGTGATGAAAAGAACGATTGGTCCATTCGAGGCGGGAAAACAATCCGCAGGACACAACAGTCATTCTGCGCCGTTTACAGCGGAGAAACACGATGGTCGAGGCAGAACGTGTCCGCGACCGCGGCATGAAAAGCAAATATGCAGACCAATTTGTATGCAACCTACAGCAGCGGCCGGATACTGTCAAGTGGGGATATCCGGGGCCACGGGCAGTACACATGACACCTGTTTTTCATATTTGATCCCATCACGTACGATGGAATCCCCCAGATATCACACCCACGGAACAACCCGGCATTCCGCACTATGAAATTTCTCCCCCGCTTCCTCGTTTGCATCAGTTTCATTCTCTCACAAGCAGCCCGCGCGCGATGCGGCGGGATCCGTCGCTGATTTCGAGAGTATACATCCCCGGGACGAGACCGAGGCGGTCGGTGGGGAGAAGCAGGATGTCCGATCCCGCCGCCAGGCGGCCTTCGTAGAGGAGGCTTTTCATCCTGCCGAGTAAGTCGAAGAGACGCACGCGGACAGGGCTTCCGGATGCGGGATGTGCCAGACGGAGCACCAGCGGCTGCGAGCTTCCGAGCGGCTGGGGATACAGTGCCATGACGGAGAATTCCGCGGCGGCGGGCAGCGCGTCCGTTCCGAGCACCGTGGCCGCGCCATCCACCACCATGCTGTCGGGAGAGGTGGAAGCGTCGGGATCGATGATGATCAGCGCGCGCTTGAATCCGACCGACGTCGGCCGGAAACGCACGGTGAAGGGCGACAGTCCCTCGACCGGAATGCGCATGGGAAGCGAGGCGTCGAGGGAGAACTGGTCCGCATCCGCACCGCCCAACCGGATGGCGGTAACCACCAGTTCCACGCCTGATGTGTTGCGGATGGAGATCTTCGCCTCCGTACTGCGGGTTTCCATGGTGCTGTCGAAATGCAGTGCCACGGGAATCGGAATCAGGGAAGGATGAGCACCAAAACCCGAGAGACGCACCCTGCCGGGTTCCTCACCGGAATTTGTGTGCACGATCATGGTTGTGACGAACGTACCGGCACGGTCGGGTGCAAAGCGCACCTTCAGCGGGAAATACTTGCCCTCATCGACGATGAGCGGGAACGGACCATTGTCGCCGATCCCGAAATTTCCGGCATGCTCGCTTTCGAACGCGATGGACGTGATGAGCAGCAGCCCCGTTCCGGTGTTTCGCAGCATGTCTTCCACGGTCTCTTCGTTGACCGCACCCACTTTCGTGACGGCGAATTGATGCACGTTCTTCGCGCGAAGACGGGGATTGGTTCCCAATCCGTGAAGGGGAATGACGACGGGATCCTGGGGTGCGTCGCTGCTGATGCGCAGTTCGGAAGAGCGGGCGCCGGTGCCTTCCGGAGCGAAGGAAAGCACGATGTTCATTCCCTCATCGGGAAGCAGCGTGTCGGGCAGCATGAAGGTGGGATGGAGTGTGAAGTCGCGTGGATGCGTGTTCCCCGGGTCGCTGGCACGCCGTATGTTGCTGATGATCAGCGGTGTGGCGCCCGTGTTGCGGATTCGTACCGTGTCGCTGACCGTCTGACCGACTTTCATGATGCCGAAGTCGACGGAGTCGGGGAAGGCGAGGCTGGGTGCCCATGCCACACGTTGCGCGTAGATGTCCGCCTGTCCGTCGAGCACGCGTCCGTCGTACCAGCAGATGATGGCGTATCCCTCTCCGCTTGGAATGACCTGCGGCGCGAGCTGGTTGTTGTCGTGCCTGTGCAGCAGCACGCCGGTGTGCCCGTTCCAGGTGGAATAATTCGTTTGTCCCTGCGAGGATATGCGGTTCATGTAGAGATCGTAGTCGAAGCCGTTGCGCTTGTCCTGCCACACGGCCAGGCCGCCGCCGTGTCCATCTGAAATCATCGTCGCGCGCTCCTGCGTCCCATTGAAATCGCAGAGCGCGTTGCCGAAGTCGCCGATAATGCTGCCGTCGGCGTCGCAGACCGTGATGCCTCCGATAGTCCACAGCGCATTGCCGTTCCCGTCGATGCGCTGCATGGCGAGATCGCCGCCGTTGCCGTCGCGATGCCACCAGGCGATGTACGCGCCGCCGCTGTTGTCGGGCACGATGCCCGCGAGGCGCAGTCCGCTGCGCGGAGCGGCCACTTCGACGCCGTCGGACTGCCAGAGCAGCTGCGCGTCGGCGGTGATGCGCGCGGTGTAGATGGCGGGATCGGAACCCGTGCGCATGTCCTCCCACGCGATGAGGGTGCCGCGCGCGCCGTCCGGAATCATGCGCGGTGCGCGCTGCCAGCCGTCGGCCGTACAGACGGCGACGCCGCTGCTGTCCCAAAGCATATCTTGTGCACCCAGATGGTGACACGGAATGACGGTTGCCATCGTAACAACAGCGGCCAGGGAGTATCGGATGAAGGGGAACAGCAGGGACATGGTGTTATTCAGTCATGGAGTGAAACGGAATCCTGTCCTCCCCGTCCCGGAACACGGTGTTCATCCCGTAGACGTACAGCAAGGGCATATTCGATCAGCAAATGACAAACCGGGAGCTTCCGGATATAATTTATCGGAATTATGTAGTTCAGACAAGATTCTGGTGGAGTGTGGGATGCGGGATCAACAGAAAGATCCCGGCCAGAGGAGGGAGACCGGGATCTTTTTACGGGAAATGCTCGATGAGGGACGTTGTGAGAGGTGCCGTTACTTGAGCCTATTCAGTCAGGAAGGGTGTTGAGTCTATCCATCATTGAAAAGAAGGGATCCGTTCATCGTGCACTTCCTTGTTCCTTAACGCTTTATGGTACGAAAATGTTACCGCGATTGCGCGCGATTTCGGGGTAAAATTCCGTCCATGGCGGGGGAAAGGGACGAAGGGAGATGGCAGGATGGCAAGATGGCAAGATGGCAAGATGGCAAGATCATGGCGGGGGGCTTTCTATCTTGTTATCTTGCCATGTTGCCATGTTGCCATCTTGTCATTCCATCATCCATCACCGACCGATATGAATCCCACCATTTCCGCACATGAACTGAAAGAACTCATCAACACCTCCGCTCCCCGCATTCTGGACTGCCGCTTCGATTTGACGAATCCGGAGGACGGAAGAAGGCGCTATGCCGAGGGACATATCCCGAATGCGGTGTACCTGCATCTCGACGAGGATCTTTGCGGGCCGGTCACGGCGCACGGGGGACGCCATCCGCTGCCGTCGCTCGAGCGCATGGCCCGGCTGTTCGCTCGCGTCGGCATCCGGCATGGAGATACTCCCGTGGTGGCGTACGACGACGACGGCGGCTGCTTCGCCGCGCGCGCATGGTGGATGCTGCGGTACTGCGGACATGATATCGTGCGCGTGCTCGACGGCGGGTACGCTGCATGGAAGGCTGCGGGAGGGGATTCCAGCATTGCGACGCCCGTTCCCGTTCCGGCGGAATTCGTCCCGAAACCGAGGGAGGAAATGCTCGTCAGGATGGAGCAGGTGCGTGACCGCGTCCCGGACGAACTGCTCATTGACTGTCGAGCGCCGGAAAGGTACAGCGGCAAGGTGGAACCGCTCGATTTCAAGGCGGGACACATCCCCGGTGCGTATAACGTGTACTGGCGCGAGATGGTTGCGCAGGACGGCCACGGCCAGCCAATCGTGCACATGGCCGAACTTCTCACGGGAGTGGACGAACGCAGTATCATGTACTGCGGCTCCGGCGTCACGTCATGCGTCAACGTGCTTGCAGCGGAACGCGCCGGTCTTGGCCTCCCCCGTCTCTACGCCGGCAGCTGGTCGGACTGGATTACCTATCCGGAGAATCCGGTTGTGACGGAAGCTTGAGTCCTTGCCGACGGCTCTCTACTTGCTTTCCTCCACCAGTTGCTCGAGTTCTTTCTTCAGCTTTTCGATTTCCTCGCCGTAGCGGGCCCATTTACCCTCGCGCTGGGCACGGATGGCGTTTTCGTAATATTCCATCGCCGTGCGGGCGAGATCGCGCATGTTCCGTACGATCGGGGCCGGAGGCGATGTGCCGTCTGCGAGGACCTGCCCGGCTTCGGCGGGTATATCGCCCTGGCTGCGGAATACGCGCCGCAGGCTCTGCTCCAGCGTTGGTTCCATGGCCAGACGGTTATGATAGGCGACGATGATGCGTTTCAACTCGGGTAACTTGCCGGAGGTCGCCTGCAGATAGACAGGCTGCACGTACATCACTTCCTTCTTGATCGGGATGACAAGCAGATTGCCGCGATACACGCTGGAGCCCTGCTGGTTCCACAGCGTCAACTGCTGGCTGATTTCCGGATCCTGGTTGATCCGTCCGGAAATCTGCATCGGACCGAAGATCAACTCCTGCTTGGTGAACTTGTACACCAACCGCTTCCCGTAATGCTCTCCGTCGCTTCGAGCACACAACCATGCGATCATGTTCTCGCGTTTGTTCGGCGTGTACGGAATCATCTGGATGAACTCCTCTTGCGTTTCCCCGGGAAGTCGCATGATCGCATAATAGCTCTCCATCTGCACCACGTTATCTTCCAGTTTTTCGTTGGCGATGTTCCAGAGGTCTTCCTTATTGTAAAAGACCTGTGGATCCTCCATGTGATACGTGGCGTAGAGCTCGGACTGAATGTCGAAGAGGTCCTGGGGGTAGCGGACATGTGCCCACAGCGCCTCGGGGAGTTCCTCCTGCTCACGGAACATGTCCGGAAAGATGCTCCGGTAGACGTGGATCATCGGATCCACATCTTTACCGAAAGTATAAAAAGTGGTTTGACCGTTATATGCGTCGATCACGATTTTGACTGAATTCCGTATATAATTGAAACCCGCGATCGGTTTGGAATACGGATATCTGCTGCTGTACGTGTAGGCGTCGTATATCCAGTACAGCCGGCCGTCGGCGACGACGAGGTAGGGATCGTCGTCGAAAGCGAGGAAAGGCGCCAGCTTGCGTACCCGGTCGTGAATGCTCCTGTGATACAGGATGCGACTTTCCGGACTGATGTATCCTGAAATCAGGATGTTGAGATCGCTGAAATGCATGGCGAACACCAGGCGGCGGAACAGTGACCCCAGCGAAACACCGCTGTCCTCCTGATATTTGGTCATCTGGTTTTCATCACCCAGCGGATAGTCGAATTCCTCGATGTTCCCCTTGACGATGACGTGCTTGTCCGTCTCTTCACCGTAGTAGATTTCCGGTCGTCGGACGTCGAGACCGTGCTCCGCGATGGGCGGGATATCCTTGATGAAGAATTCGGGCAGCCCTTCCTCGGTGACGACATTCACCGGACTCATCCCGAGTCCGTACCCGTGCGTGTACACCAGGTTCATGTTCACCCAGGTCTGCGCATTCGGCGGCAATTTCTGCTGGTCGAGCTCACGGGCGCTGAGCATCACCTGGCGAAGAGTACCGTCGGGAAGGCGATAGCGATCGATATCCACATCCGGGAAGGTGTAGTACAGTCGAATGACCTGCAGCTGATCCAGCGTGCTGGCGAGCGGCCGGTAATCCCACAGCATGATATTGCGAATGGTCGCGCTGTCCTCCACGATATCTTCATGGGAAAGATCGTACTTCGGATCAATGCGCTTTTCCGTGATATTATGGAGATCGTATGCCTCGCGCGTGAACGCTATGTTGTTTTTGATGAACGGGAGCTCCTTGCTCTGTTCATTCGGATCGACGACGAACTTCTGGATGAGAGAGGGAAAGATGGATCCTATCACGATGGCTGCGACGATGTAACCGACACCGAACTTCGCCAGCAGCTTGAAATTGCGCTGGAACAGCGTGTAGACGATCACCACGCCGGTCAGGAGGGAGAGGACGGCCATCACCCACGAGGCGGGGATTTGCGCGTTGACGTCCGTGAATCCCGCCCCGTAGAAGCTCGACGAGCGCATGCTGTAGAGCACGTCATAGCGTCCCAGCCAGTAATTGACGCCGATGAGCAGCATCAGGACGCCGAGAATGAGTGCCAGGTGCTTGCGTGCGGCCGCGGAGATGGAGACGCGTCCGACCGCGAAGGAAATGCCCTGGCGGATCATGTAAACCACCATGGTGGCGATCAGGAGCAACACGGTCGCACCGATAAACCACGACAGCAAGGTGTTGATAAATGGGAGCTCGAAGAGATAAAAGGCGATGTCGTTACCGAAAATCGGATCCGTTGTGCCGAATGCCTCGCTGTTGAAAAATGCGAGCATCTCCATCCAGCTGCCACTCAGCATCCCGGCCATGATGAAGGCAAGGAAAAGCGCGCCACCGTAGGCCAGCCACTTGATGGCCTTGCCGAATCCCTCGACGAATTGCTGCAGACGCGGATCGACGGTGAGGTTGGATTCCGATCGCAGGGCGACGCTGAGATTGAGATTCATCACCAGCAGGAAGACCACGAAGCCCACCAGCCACAGCGAATACTGTGCGCTGTATGTCTTCCAGAACACGCTGATGTATCCGAGATGATCGAACCACCACATGTCTGTGATGAAGGAGGAAAACAGTCCCAGGAGAATGATGATGCCGATGATCACGCCGACCGTGATCCCGATGGTACGTCTGGCTTTCATATCGCTCGAAGTTCGTGGAGATGCATATACTGGAATCTAGGTGAAACCGGATCCAAAGGCAAAGAAAGGATCCGGAGTGTGAAGGATACAATGCTGGTCATTGTTTCTCTCATGCGATTCTCCTAGACTGCAGATCATGTATTCCCCCCTGAAATACCGGTTGCTCTGGATCGCGTTGCCGGCGCTGCTGGCATTCGCCTCGGAACCACTACCGGCGCAGGTATATCCCGAATCGCCGGTGTTCAGGGATTACCGTCCCCCGCAGGACGACAGAGATTCGCAGGGAGGTCTCCGCCGCCAGATCGATCTCTTCCTCCTCGAACGGGTCGCGGCGCGTGGCGATCCGGTCGCGCAGCATGAACTCGGTGTACGTTACCTGACCGGGAACGGCGTTGAACGCGATACGGCGAAAAGCGCGGAATGGCTGCGCAGGGCAGCGGATCAGGGACTGCCCACCGCGCTCTACAATTACGCACTTCTGCTCAATAACGGTTGGGCGGTGGAATGGAATCCCTTCGAGGCATACCGTCTCTTTCTCCGGGCCGCGGATGCCGGCATGCCGGAAGCGCAGTTCGTCGTCGGTATTTTCCATACGGATGATCTGGTGTTGCGGCAGGACTGGGACGAAGCGTACCGCCGGCTCTCCCTTTCTGCGGAAACGGGGTACGCACCTGCACAGCGTGCACGAGAGGAAATCATCCGGCGCGGATATGTCCCGCTGACGAAAGATTCCTCCCGCCTCATGAAAACGCGAGAGTTGATCGATCTTCCGCCCAAGGATCCATCCGGAAAGCAGGAGACTACCCCCGGGCAGGAGAAGTCCGCCGGGCAGGAGAACTCCGCCGGGCAGAGGGATTCTGCCGGAGGGAATGCATCCGTTGGACGGTCCGGCGAGGATGAGTGGGTGCCGGTGCTGCTGGATTTTCGGCAGGATACGACGGCACACTTCATCAGCACGACGCGATTGCTGGCTGAATATCTCGCATCGGTGCCATCTTCGAAGGAGGATTCCCTCGCCGCCGCCCTGCTCGTGGAGGGGGTTTCTTCCACGAGGGGAGCGCGATCCGCTGCAGACACCCGGCAGGAAATCTCGACGCATGCTGCAACCCGGCGGCTGCAGCGAATGGCGCAATACGGAAATCCCGAGGCGGCGGTGCTGTTCGGTCGTCTTCTCGAAGAAGGCCGTCTCCGGGCGGAATCCCACGAGAGTTCGCCGCGTATCGCCGCCGCGGCTCAGTATGCCTGTGCCGTGTATCTCGAATCCCGGCGCGCGCCGAAGCTCCTGCTGCAGCTCCTTCGGGATGAAAGTTTCTCTACGGAGCTGGCGCGTGCCGCATGGGATGGAGACGCTACCGCACAATACGTCCGGGCCATTTTGCGAGTGTTGGACATCGATCCGCGGCTGACGGAAACAATGGCACACGATATGCTGCGACGTGCCGCGGCGAATCGCTCTCCCAAGGCCCTGGTGCAGCTCGGTATATTGTATGGGTCAGGACGCTGGGCGGAGCAGGATATGGCCGAAGCGGAAAAAATGTGGATGCAGGCCGCCGCGATTGGCGACCGGGAGGCGCGCGTCCGCTTGGCTGCCGCCGCAGTGCTGGGCCAGGGAGTCACAATGCGCATTTCGGAGGCGCTCTCCGTGCTGGAGGCCGCCATGCGGGAGGGATCGCTCATCGCACAGGTGGCGGTAGCCTTCACGTATGAACGGGGCATCGGGAGAAGTCCGAGCAAAGGGACAGCCGTGGGCCTGTATCGTGATGCCGCCATACGCGGAAGTCAGACGGCATACGGGGCGCTTCGCCGGATGCATGAATCGCTTCGCCCGGATGTCGAACCATTCGTCCGATCCGATTTCTGAGAGATTTCACACAGCGCTATTCCTTTCCTTCCTTTTATTCCTGACTTCCCTGTATTATTTTCCAATCCACGCACGATTTTTAGCCCGTGATGGAACGCACAACGTATCAAGTCCTCCTTATCGAGGAGCGCGATGCCGATGCCCAGCTCATCGAGGAAGCGCTTCTGCAGTGCTCCCTGCCCTGTGTCGTGACGCATGTTCGCCGGCTGTCCGATGCGCTGGAGCAGACGGCGAATATATCGTACGACATCGTGCTGCTCGACCTTTTCCTTGCCGACAGCCGCGGGCTCGATACGTTCGTTGCGATGCGCAGTCATGCACCCCGCCTTCCCATGATCCTTCTCACCGATTCCGCGAGCTTGGATATCACGAGCGAAGCCGCCAAACGGGGAGCGCAGGACATGCTCGACAAGGACGAGATCAGTCCCGCCATCCTCGGGAAAACCCTGTTGTACGCGATCGAGCACAAGCGGCACGAACTACAGTTGCACCGGCAGAAGGAGTTTTACGAAAATCTGCTGCAGGAAGCGAATGTCTGGGTGGAGGCACTCGACCGCGGCGGGAACGTCATTCTCTGGAATCGCGGAGCGGAGGAAATTTCGGGATACCCTTCCCACAAGGTGATGCATTCACGCCGGCGCTGGGAATTGCTCTACCCTGACGAGGGACTGCGCGAGAGACTCATGGAGGAGTACAAGCTCTCGATCCGCGAGGAGCGCAGCGTGGAGAACCTCGAAACCGAGATTAAGACCGCCTACGGTTCCCGACGCATCATCTCCTGGAATACCAATATCATTCGGGGTATGGACGGTCAGACCGCCGGATGCATGTTCGTCGGGAACGATGTCACCGAGCGACGGGCGTCGGAGCAGGCCATCACGCGCAGTGAGGACCGTTTCCGCATTCTCGCCGATCTGACGTCGGATTACGTGTACTCCGCGAATTTCGAGGAGGACGGACGGATCACGACCAAATGGGTGGAGGGCGCATTTCAGCAAATCACCGGCATCCCGCCGGAGGAAGTGATCGAAAAGCCCAATGCCTGGATACAGGTCATCCATCCCGACGACTGGTCAGATTTGGTAACCATGCGTGAGGACATGCGGGAGAAGCAAACCGTCGTGTTCGAATATCGCATTATCCTCAAGGACGGCAGCACACGCTGGATTCGCGACCATGTGTTTCCCATCACGAATGAACGCGGCGAGATTTCCGGAATGCACGGTGCCGTGCGTGATATTACGCTGCAACGGGAGACCGAGACTTCCCTT
This sequence comes from Bacteroidota bacterium, assembly GCA_016928515.1. Taxonomy (GTDB): domain Bacteria; phylum Bacteroidota; class Ignavibacteria; order SZUA-365; family SZUA-365; genus BM516. The sequence goes on from JAFGKR010000173.1 coordinate 10,102, forward strand.
CTGAAGGAGCAGGAAAAACTGCGCGGTATTATCGAAAACGCCGCCGATGGAATTGCTCTCATGAATGAAGAAGGCCGCGTGATTGAATGGAGTCCGGCAATGGCGACAATCACCGGCATTCCGCGCGATGAGGCGATCGGCACGACGCACTGGGACATCCAGCATCGACTCGCGCTCCCGGAGGACCTTGCAACGCGCAACGTCCGCAGCGAATCGCGGCGGGAGATCGAAGAGTATCTCGAGGCAGGGACGTCCCCCTGGCTGAACCGCCTCTTTGACCGCTGGATCATGCGATCGGACGGATCCCGTCGCTATATCGAGATGGTCTCCTTTCCGGTGCGGAGTTCCCAGGGTCTGCTCACCGGCAGCGTCACGCGCGATATCACGGAGGTCAAACTGGCGGAACTCGATCTCGAGGAAAAAAATCGCCAGCTGCAGACACTCATCCAGGCCATCCCTGACCTTGTGTATTTCAAGGATCGGGATTTACGCACCATCATCGCGAACCAGGCGTATGCGGACTATATCGGTCACTCGATCGAAGAAATCGTCGGCAAGCGCGACCGGGAGCTCCTGCCGGAAGATCTCGCCGAGCAATGTGAGAAAAGCGACTCCGACGTATTCGAACGCGCGCGCCCGGTGCGGCGCGAAGAAGTCAGCGAACAGAGCGGCGACGCTGCGAAAACCTATTTCGAGACGGTCAAGGTGCCGCTGCTCAACACGAGTGGAGACGTCACCGGACTCGTGGGAGTCAGCCGCGACATCACCGAACGCAAGGTCGCCGAACTCCTTCTCGAGGAACAGAACATGCAACTGAAGGAGCGCAATCAGGAACTGGATACATACACGCATAGCGTGGCCCACGATCTGAAGAACCCGCTCAGTCTTATTCTCGGATATGCGGAAATGGTGCAGGTGGAAGGCGAGGACCTCTCTTCGGAGGAGTTGCGTGAATACATGGGAAGCATTCTCTTCAACGGGCGCAAGATGATCTCCATCATCAATGCGTTGTTGCTGCTGGCAAATGTTCGGCAGGAGAACATCCAATGGGAAATACTCGACATGAAATTGATCGTCGGGGATGCCCTCCGTCGCTTGCATCGTCTGATGCAGGAACAACAGGCGGTGATTTCGCTCCCTGAGCGATGGCCCGAGGTGCGGGGGTATTCCGCGTGGATCGAAGAGGTGTGGGTCAATTACATCGGGAATGCCGTCAAGCACGGGGGGGAAAACGTGCACATCGACATCGCGACCGAAGACGAAGGCGACATGGTTCGCTTTCTCGTCCGTGACAACGGTCCGGGCATCCCGCCGGATCAGCAGGAGGATCTGTTCGCACCCTTTGTGCGTCTCAGCCAGGCGAAAACAGAGGGTCACGGACTCGGACTCTCGATTGTCAGGCGCATCATCGAGAAAATCGGTGGCAGCGTTGCCGTGAAATCCGATCCCGGAAGGGAAACGGTGTTCTCCTTTACCCTCCCGAAAGCTCCCGCAGCGGAAAGAGGTACACAGTCGTCACCCTGAGCCACCCCAGGCCCATCAGAAAAAATCTTTCTGGTCACTCCCCGGTCATTACCAGTCCTCCTCCCTGTACCGCATCCTGCAGACGTAATCTTCCGGAAAATGTCGGGCCTGGAAATCTGTGAAAACGCGGAGAGAAGCGACATCAAGTCCCATGAAACGCGTGGGTATCACACGAAATTTCTCAGCGGCTTTCCGGAAATGATTCTGCGCTCCGTTGTAACGGCCAATACGCTTGAGATGCAGTCCTGATGCGAGCTGAATCAGCGCCCGCAGGAAGATTTCGGCATCATCAGCCGCATCGTCACCCATCGGCAGCCAGGCCGCTTCCCACGCTTCATGCGCATGCCAGTACTGTCCGCGGTTGAACCTGCGCAGACCCTCGAAGTATGCGGATTTCTGAGCATCCGTGAACGATGGGACGGAGATGTCGGTGATTTCACCGGCTTCGCGTTTTCTTGGAGGCATGAGCTATTGCGGGGATTCAGAAGCGAGTTTGCGCTGCCGGCGTGCATCGATGAAGGATTTGACCGCGAGGATGACGAATCCCAGGGTGAGCAGCGCCATGATGCTTTGCATGACAGTTGCCAGGGGACGCGCGACATCCACACCGCTGAGCATGTTGAGAAGGGATGAAAGACCGCGCACGGAACCCGCAAACCCGATCAGGGCGAGGAGGGTGATGGCGTGCATCATGTGCTTGCGCAGGGATTCTTTCCGGGCAGCGATACCCAGTCCGAGAATGGGGATACCGAAAAATGCGGGGATGAGGGCGGTGACACTTTCACCACCCGACACCGCGTAGCCGATGACGCCGAGGAGCGTCAGAATGACGCCAAGTGCGATGGACAGCAGGACCATGATCTATTCTCCGGATTCGATGACAGAATGAGCATGAAGGAGAAACACGGGGATCGCTGCCCAGGGTTCCGCTACAGGAGGTTCCAGGTCTGCAGCAGTTGTTTCAGCAGTTCCGGACGCATTTTCATGAATGTCTGGAAATCGGTTTCATCGACTGCCTCGACGTTCAGCACGTACACATACACATCTTCTCCCTTTTGAAGAAAGCCGACCATCCAGCCGAGCAGACCGTCCTTACGCATGACAGTACCGGTCTTGCCGTACAGGGTGTATGCGTCCGTTCGTTCGAGCACCATCAGTCGCTTCACTGTGCGCTGCACGTCCGAAGAGAACGGCAGTTCTTCTTTCCAGAGGCGGCGCAGAAAATCCGCCTGCTGCGTCGGCGTGATACGCAGTGCACCGTCGAGCCAGAAGCGGTCGATGCCGCCGCCGATATCGCGGTTTCCGTATGCTGCGGCTTCCACCGCCGCTCCCATGCGTGTTTCCCCGATACGCCGGGCGAGCTCCTGGTAAAACCAGACGCAGGAACGCTGAAAGGCTTCGCGCATGCGCTGGTCCTGATTCCACGAAGTGAAGCTGCGCTCGATGCCGTCCCAGCGAATGGTGTCGTCGATGCTCGCGACAGCGCGGTATTCCAGCGCGATCATGGAGTTGAGGATTTTGAACGTGGAGGCGGGGAGAAAAGGCATGTCGCAACGACCGGGATGCACCACTGCACAGCTGTCGGTGTCCGGAGAACACAGCATGAAGCAGCCGGCGACACCGAATTTCGTGAAGAGATCTTCCCGCGCATCCTGCGCGGCAGCCGGTATCGCCAGCAGCACGCAGGCTGTAATGATGAAGGATCGGAACACAGGATGAGGTCCTTACTCTGTGGAGGAGGAAGTGAAGGCGGTCTCTGTGGAGGAGGAAGAAAAGACGGTGCGATACAGGCGGAGCGCGTTGCCCCCGAGAATCCCGGTGAGATCGCTTTCGGAGAATCCCCGGCGAAGCAGCGCTTCAATGAACACCGGTAGCTGTGCCGCCGTTTCCGCGCCTGCGGCGAACGTCAACAGATCGGAGGGAAGCCCGTCGCGCAACAGCCAGCTGCGCATGGCATCCATATAGTAATCGGCATAATCTGGACCGAGCGCGAGGCAGGACGGACCGGCGATTTCGGCGATATGCGCGGCGTGGTTCGCCAGATGATCGACCGTCGCTGCTCGGTAATCCTCGGTGATGAACATCCCGAGAAAATTGAGCCCGATCACACCATCCCGTTCCCCGATCATTCGGATCTGCTCATCGGTAAGATTCCTCCGATGCGCGCAGAGTGCGCGCGCGTTCGAATGCGATACCATGGGTGGGAGATCGTAGTACTCCAGTGCATCGAAGAAAGACGGATCAGAGAGATGCACCAGGTCGAACACCATGCCGAGATCACGGATTTCTCTCACGATGCGGCGACCGAAATTGCTCAGCCCCCCGGGAGACGACTCGCCGCAGCCGTCTGCGGCGAGATTCCGCTCATTGTGTGTGAGGATGACAGCGCGGATTCCGGCCGCATGCAGAAAACGCAGGGCGGCAACGTCCTCAACGCAGCGGATGCCTTCCAGGGCGAGCATTAACTGTATGCCCGTCCGCAGCTCCGCTCGCGTGAGATCTTCCGCACTGAGGATTATTCCGCACTCCTCATGCGCATCGATCTGCCGGCGTGTCGCGTCGAGAATGCGAAGCACCAGCCCCATATCCCACAGCTCGAGCGCGCCGATCTCGAAATCCCCTCCGACGGTGAGAACTTCCATACTGATGCCGCCTTGTCGCAACACGGGCACATGCTCGGTGAGAAGAGCATCAGGGCGTCCTTCCTGTTCGGCGCGGTAGAGTTCGATCGCATAATCGGAATGTACGTCCACCACGGGATGGGCATTCATCAGTGCGTGAACAGTGGGCGGGATCGCATTCATGGAAAAGCTCCTTGCCAGGGGAGGGAAAAAGGTATGCCGGCGAAGTGGTCGGCCACCGTGCCGTCGAGTGTCAGGTAGCCGCGCATGCACTGCGCAGTGAGGCAGGAGTGGACGGGCAGGATGCCCAGCAGCATACCTTCGTGCAGCAGTGAGAGTATTTCGTCCGTCGTTGTGATGATGCCATGCTCCTGCGAGAGCGAGCGGACGAACGTGCCGGGCGCCGGCTCCGTCCATCCGTTCTCGGTGAGGAAGACCACACGACCGTAGATCCGGTTGCCGGATGCGTCCCTGCTCGCCTCTTTCGAGAGATGGACACTGCCACAGTGGATGACGGCTTCCCCGCGGTGCGGGTGCACGGCTACGACCGGAGCTGCAACGGCTACGGCGATGTCCTCCGCCCCACAGGCACCGAGCTCCAGCTGCATGATGTCATAAAACACGAAATTGCCGGGACGAATCTCATCGATGCCACCATACTCCCCGGCAAGAGAGCAGCCGGGCGTGTCGCCGACGGACACGATGGCGTCCGGATGCCGGTCACGTACATGGGATGCAGTTTCCGCAAGTCGTATTCGCACTCTGTCGAAACATCGTCGGACCTCCTCCGGTCCTGCTGCGTGATAGCTGTCTCCTCCGTGCGTGAGGAGTCCGGCGAAGCGCAATCGTGGTGCGGATGCAATGGCATCCAGGAGCAGATCCAGCAACGCGGTATTGTCGAAGGCCACACCCGTGCGACCGTAGCCGGCATCGATCTTGATGAAGACGTCTACGGTACTGGCAAGGGATGTCTGCAGATGGCGTATCACGCGTGGTGACTCGACGAGGACACCGAGG
>JAFGKR010000174.1 GCA_016928515.1 Bacteroidota bacterium
GATCTCTCCGAGAAGTACAATATCATGCAGACGGCCATGGCGTCGTCGGAACGCATCTTCAAGCTCCTCGACGATGACACGCTCATTCCGGATCCGCCTGTCGAACGGGCGCAGCCGCTGGAAGCCATTGATACCATCCGCTTCGAGAATGTCTGGTTCGCATACAACGAAGGGGAATGGGTGCTGAAGGATGTCTCCTTCGAAATTCCGAACGGTCATTCCGTGGCCATCGTCGGTGCTACGGGATCGGGGAAAACCACCATCATCAATCTGCTCTGCCGCTTCTACGATATTCAGAAGGGACGCATCACCGTCGGTGGTGTCGACATCCGCGACATTCCCGCCGCCGCGCTGCGGAAATTCATCGGCATTGTGTTGCAGGATGTCTTTCTCTTCTCCGGAAGCATCCGGAACAACATAACGCTGGGAGACGGCAGCATTCCGATGCAGCGTGTCGAGGAGGTGTCGCGGTTGGTCGGGGTGGAACGCTTTATCGAGCGCCTGCCGGAGAAGTACGATGCGGAAATCCGGGAGCGGGGAGGATCGCTGTCGGTGGGACAAAAGCAGTTGCTCGCGTTCGCCCGCGCCCTGGCCTACGATCCACAGCTGCTCATTCTCGACGAAGCGACGTCAAGCGTCGACACCGAGACGGAGCTTCTGATTCAGGAAGCCATCGCCCGCCTCCTGAAGGGAAGGACCTCGGTCGTGATCGCGCATCGGCTCTCCACGATTCAGAATGCCGATACCATCCTCGTTATGCACAAGGGACAGATCCGGGAGCGCGGGAATCATCAGGAACTGCTCGCGATGCGCGGAATCTACTACCGCCTCTATCAGCTGCAGTATAAAGAGCAGGATATCAGCGCATCCGATTCCGGTCATCCCAGATCGGATACAGGAGCCGGTAATCCCCGAACCCGCTTTCATCGATGAAGATAAAGCGGCGGTTGAGATCGTAATATTCCCAGATTTCGTAGGGTTTTGACTCCACGTCCAGTGGATGCCGGTCGATGTAATCCGGTTTCCCATAAATGATGTAGATCATGCCGCGGTCGGTTTTCCACCCCTCCATGAAGTGTCCGTAGTGTTTGTTGGCATAGGCGACGCGGTTGTAATATTCGATCATGGCCTGATTCGATCCCGCACCCGGTGTGGGATTGTGCCGTTCCCAGAAATTCTCGAAGCGCTTGCGGCGTTCGTCTTCATCCTCGGCCGCACGGATGTAGTCGATTTCGTCGTCCTTGGCGAACCAGCGCAGCTGATCGATGGCGTCGTCGAGATCGTTGATGGAGATCGGCGCACCCGAGGTCAACCATTCCACCATGAACTGCCGTTCATTGGCGGCGAGAATCCCCGTGTCCGTGCTGTCATCCGCGCGCCGAATGGTCACGCGCAGCGTGTAACTACCCACACCGAAACCACCGCTGGCGATTGTGGCGAGGAAGGTGTTCGTCCCGCGTTTCAGTCCCTGCGTGCTCTGTTTGCTGTAGACCTCCTTCCCGCGACGCGAGATGGAGTAATCGATTCGGACCGCCGGGATCTGGAATGGATTGTACACTTCGAAAAAAAGCTCGAATCCTTCTTTCAGGGGGGCGACATTCGGATTCACCTGCGGGGAAATCTGCTTCTTTCCACCCTTGTTTTCCACCGCGCGGACGAGCATCAAATCGCTCATTCCGAAGAGGTTCGCATCGTATTTGCGTACTTCCACTCTGCGCGAGAGACGATATTCCTTCTGTGACTCCTCGTCCTCGAAGAGGATTTCGATCAGGTACTTCCCCGGCGCGAGCGACACTGCCCGTTGCGAAAGATCGTAGAAATTCGGATTGTTCGTCCGCTCAAACGTGAGGATTTCAAGACGCCGCTCCCAGCTTTCTTCCTGAATCAGCTTGGATCCCTCGCCTTCGGAGACGAGCAGGGTGATGCTGTATCCGCCCTTGTAGAATTCCTCATCCTTGATGAACGTAACGATGTCATAGGGAACGTGGACGTAGACGTCGAGACGTCCTTCCAGCCCGTATTCGTCATAGCTCGCGAAATTCAGCACGTCGAAGAAGAATGGCTGCACGCGCATGTTGTGCACCGTGCGTCCCTGCTCCGGTATCTGTGCAGCACTGCTTCCCGCCAGCAGCAGGAAGAGTGCAAGGGTGATGATGTGTCTCAAGCGCTACCTCCGTTTCGATGCCATGAGGTCGTATTCCTCAGCGTCCGTGATCGCCACATCCACGAAATCGCCGAGCGGTGGGGAACCGTTGAAGTCCCCGAGCGGTACGAGGACCTCGTTGTCCACTTCCGGCGCGTCGAATTCGCTGCGTGCGACGATGAAATCTCCCTCGATACGGTCGCAGAGCACGCGCATGTCGTCGCCGATGCGTGCTTTGTTCTTCGTGAGGGAAATCCCGCTCTGCAGCTCCATCAGCGCATCGCGGCGTTGCTCCTTCACCTCGTGCGGGATGGGATCTCCGAGGATATCCGCCGTGGTGTTCTCCTCCCGCGAATACAGGAACACACCGAGTCGATCGAATTGCTGCTCCGCGACGAAGTCGTGCAATGTGCGGAAGGACTCTTCCGTCTCACCGGGATACCCGACGATGAATGTCGTCCGTATGGCCGCGCCGGGCAGACGATGACGGATTTCCGTGAGCAGTTCCTCCGTCGCGCGCCGTGTGATCCCGCGTCGCATGGATTTGAGCAACGCATCGTCTGCATGCTGCAGCGGGATGTCGATGTAGCGGCAGATGTTGTCGCGTTCGCGCATGACGTCGAGCGCCTCCAGCGGGAAGCGCGAGGGATAGGCGTACATGAGCCGAATCCATTCGATACCGTCGATGTCGGCCAGCTCCCCGAGCAACCGGGGGAGACGACGCTCGCCGTAAAGATCGAGCCCGTAATAGGTCGTGTCCTGCGCGATGAGAATCAGTTCCTTCGTCCCCTTCTCGCGCAGGAATGTCGCTTCGTGCACGAGCTTCTCGATCGGTGTCGAGACATGCTGTCCGCGCATGATGGGGATGGCGCAGAAGCTGCAGGGACGGTCACATCCCTCGGAGATCTTGAGATACGCCGAATGGGAAGGAGAGGAAAGATGCCGTTCGCCAAGCAGTTCGTACTTGTAGCTTCCGCCCAGCGTTTCGATGATGGCCCGGAAGTCCGTCACACCGAAGAAGCGATCCACCTCCGGCAGTTCCTTCTCGAGATCCGCGCGGTAGCGCTCGGACAGGCATCCCGCCACGAACAGCTGCCGGATGTCGCCGCGCTTTTTCATTTCCACCGCTTCCACGATGCTGTTGACCGATTCCTCCTTCGCCGCGTCGATGAAGCCGCAGGTGTTGATGATCAGCGCATCGGCTTCCGCCGGCTCCGCGACCAGCGTCATGCCGTTCGCTTCGATCTGTGCCATCAACACTTCCGAATCGACGGTGTTTTTCGAGCAGCCGAGGGTCAATATCGAAATTCGTCTGGGTGTATTCACGGGATTGCGTCCGAGATGTCACGTTGGTCGTCTGTGGGAAAAGTGCAAAGTGCAAAGTGCAGGGTGCAGGGCGTACTCGCCTTTGTACTGGCGAGCGGCCGGCTCGAAAATCTGTGGCAAAGCGAAAAACGCTTTGCGCTTTGCACTTTGCAGCCGTCTATTCCTGCATCCGTTCAAGTGTTTTCACAACCGCATCGATATCCTCCGGCGTATCCACGGCCTGCGAATCACTGTCGACCTCCGCCACGACGATGCGCATGCCATGTTCGAGTGCGCGGAGCTGTTCGAGCTTCTCGGCCTGCTCGAGTGGTGTCGGCGCGAGCGATGCGAAGCGCAGGAGCGCCTCCCGCCGGAAAATATAGATACCGATATGCTTCCTGTAGACACCAGCCGGTGGAATTTCGTTACCGCTTCCGGCGGCATCCCGGAGATGCGGGATCGGCGACCGTGAGAAATACAACGCGAAACCACGGCGATCCGTTACCAGCTTGACGATGTGGGGATTCGAATTGCCCTGCGTCTCGCGCAGCGGACAGCAGGCCGTGGCGATGTCGGCGTCGGTATGCTCGATCAGGGTGGCGACGGCGGCATCGATGGTGGATGGAGGCAGCAGCGGTTCGTCGCCCTGCACGTTGACGTAGATGTCCGCCGCGATTTCCCGGGCGATCCACGCCATTCGCTCGGTCCCCGATGCGCAGGCGGACGGTGTCATCACCGCTTCACCGCCGAAGCGCTCCACTTCCGCGTAGATGCGTTCGTCGTCGGTGGCGACGATGACGCGCGCGGC
>JAFGKR010000175.1 GCA_016928515.1 Bacteroidota bacterium
ATCTCCACCGCCGGTATCCCTCCGGGATTGTACTTCCTCCGTATGACTGGTGGCGGTGAACTCCACACCAGGCCACTCATCGTCCAGTAGAATTCATCACCTGCTCAGCCGCGCGCTGACCAGCCGGTTCAGGCTGATCCCGGCCTCCGCCGCCTCCATGAAGAGGTGACGGGATCCATCATGCGTGTTTCTGAACCGCGCGCCTTTTCCAGCGCGTCCACCAATCGTCGAGCAGTGTGCCGGCCTCGAGCGTGAGCCAGGCGAACAGCACACCGGCTATGAGATCGATGACGTAATGGTATCGGAGATACACGGTGGCCATGATGAGCAGGGTGCCGAGAACGCCAAGCAGCCATCGCGTTCGAGCACGGTAGCGGAACGCCAGCACCATCACGAGGAGTGTGACGAGCGTGTGCCCGCTGGGAAAAACATCCCGCTGCACCTTCGCGGCGGGATATATGGTGCCCGGCGGAATGGATTCCCCCGTGTTCGTATAATCCCGCAGATACGGCGTCAGCAGAATGCCGGGCAGATCCTCGTCCATCATTTCGAATGTATGCTGGGTGAAGCGGGGACCGATGGCGGGTACGGACACATACCCGAAATAGGAAAGGTAGAATCCGAGAATCACGAAGAGGAATACCATCTTGAACGCGCGCACCCGCTTCTTACGGTAGAAGTCCACGGTCAGGATGAGGGGTAGGAGGTAATAGCTCGCATAGGCGATCTGAAGGATTTCCGTCACGACGGGATGGGAATACGCGCGCAGCCAGACGGTGACGTCCACGCCAAACAGGAAACGGTCGATGGCGATCAGCGCTGCATCGAAATCCACGGGATGGATGGCCGGGACCAGGAAATACATTTCCTTGAAAGCGATGGGGATGCACAGCATCATATAGAAGCCGTGAAGGAGATTCCAGATCGCGCCACGAAGGACGGCAAATCGTGCAAGGATGCCGATCGCGACCACGACGAGAATATTCATACCTACGGACGCCCACCATAGCGGCACGCTTCCGGACCACAGCAGCATGGCCAGCGTCAGCAGAATGAAAAACGCCGTATTGACGATGTCTGTCGTATTGTAGGAAAGGAGGAGACGCTTCATCTATGCTGCAACAGGGGCCTTTTGTAATGCGGGGATGGCGGGCACGGTACACGACGATGCGGCGCGACTGCCCATGCGGCACGAATTATAAAGTTACCATTTCCGCAGGATTTTCCCTATGCAGTGGGTTGTGCGATGACTTCCCGGGAGCACGGGCAACGGTGTGATTGCCCAACTTTTCCGGTGCGCACCCCGATAGCGGTCACAGGTAGATGATGGTCAGGAATCCGAGATAGATGAACAGACCGAGCGCATCGTTGGAAGTCGTGATGAACGGCCCGGTTGCAAGAGCGGGATCGATGTCCATCCTGTCGAGAAACAGCGGCACGGTTGCACCGACAAGCGTGGCGTTTGTGATGACGACCAGTAGCGAGAGACCCACAGTAAGACCGAATGAGGCATCCCCGATCCAGAAAGTGACAATGCCGAACAGAAGCGCCCCCAGTATCAGTCCGTTTATCAGTGCTGCGCTGAACTCCCTGAGAAGCCTGCGGAACGTCCTGCTCAGCGCAAGTTCGCCCGTCGCAAGTCCGCGAACGACAATGGAGGAGGCCTGAATGCCCGCGTTGCCGCCCATAGCCATGATGATGGGGATGAAAAAAGCGGCAGCGAGAACTTTGCCCAGTTCGGTTTCGAAGCTGCTGAGCACGAGCGCAGCGAGCAGTTCGCCGACAAAACCGACCAGCAGCCACGGGAGTCTCCCGCGAAAAATTTCGAATATGGATGAGGACGTATCGATGTCATCGGTGATACCCGACATGCGCTGAATGTCTTCCTGTGCCTCCTCGTGGATGACATCGGCAATATCGTCGAAGGTGATGATGCCAACAGGGATATTGTCCTTGTTTACGACGGGAAGGGTGAGCAGATCGTACTTGCGCATCACGTTGGCGACATCCTCCTGGTCAACGTCGGTGCGCACGCTGATCACATCCGGATCCATGATTTCCGCGACGGCCGTATGTCTCTTGACGAGCAACAGATTTTTCAGATCGATGACACCGCGCAGAGTGCCGTCCGTATCGACGACGTAGACCTCGTAGATGTCGGGTGTCTCCTCTGCGGTGTCGCGCACCGCTTCGATGGCGTCTTCCACCGTCCCCGTCATCAGAACCGCCGGGAACTCCGTGGCCATGAGGCCGCCGGCGGTTTCCTCATCGTATGCCAGCAGTTCGCGAAGCTCCGCGGAATCCTCGGGTTCGAGTTTCTCGAGAATCTGCTCGGCTATGGCCTCATCGATCTCGGAAACGATATCCACTGCGTCGTCGGAATCCAGTTCCTCGACGATCTCCGTCAGGCGTTTCGCGCTCAGATCCTCGAGCAGATCCTCCCGCACGTGCTCATGCAGATCGAGTAGTACTTCTGACGCTTCCTCCGGGGGGAGCAGTTCGAAGAGATAGCGCGTGTCGTCTTCGGGCAGCTCGTTGAGAATGGCCGCGATATCGGCGGGATGCAAATCTGTGAGGATGTTCAGCAGCGCCGCCGTCGAGCGCGAACGCACGAGTACATCGATATCCTCGAGCAGCTCCTCGTCCGCCATAATTGTAGTGGACTGAACGCCGTCGACGGAGTCGAAAACGACTTCCTCTTCGTGGGTATGCTCGTCGCGGTTATCCGTCATGCGTCTCGATACTGTTGCTGAGCGTGATGAAATCCCCGACCGAAAGCTGTTCCGGCCGCAAGGAGAGAAACCGTTCTCCTTCGGCATTCAGGGCATCGCGGGGGATGCGCAGCTGCCGAAGAGAATTTGCGATGGTCTTCCTTCTCTGTCCGAAGGTTGCCTTTACAATACGTTTAAAAAACGAATAATTTTGAAGATCTGCCAATTTTTCACGATGCAGGTGGAGATGGATAACCGACGACCAGACCGCCGGCCGCGGCCGGAAAACGTTCGGCGATACGTGGAAACAGCGACGGACGTCTCCGTGGAACTGGGTCAGAACCGACAGGATACCGTAGTCCTTTCCTCCGGGCGCGGCGACAATGCGGTTCGCTACTTCGCGTTGCATCATGAAGACGGCGTCGGTGATGATATCCGCATAGTCGAAGAGACGGAAGAGAATCGGACTGGTGATGTTGTACGGAAGGTTGCCGATCACACGCAGGCGCGAACCGTCGGCGGGACGTGCGTCCGCGATATCCCACCGGAGAATATCCGTCTGTACCAGATGCAATCGTGGGTGAAGCGCTGCGGGAAAGCGCAGACGAAGTTCATCGACGGCCCGCGCATCGATTTCCACTGCCGTCAGCGTGATATCGTGCAGAAGGAGCAGAGCAGTGAGCACGCCCGGTCCCGGACCGATCTCGACGACATGATCGCCCTTCCGGGGATCCAGTACTGCGACGATTTTGCGCGCGATGTTGCCGTCGTGCAGAAAGTGCTGTCCGAGCGATTTTTTGGGACGGTAGGATGCAGCATGCATACGGCAAGATACGAAATTCGTGACCGGACTCCGGCGATTGCGATTCAGGGCCGAATCTTCTACTTTGATTTCCTGACCATGTAGCGAGGAAAACGTGTGACGGAAGACCATACCATACAACCGGATTTTCGCTGCGGATACGCCGCGCTGATCGGCGCACCGAATGCGGGAAAATCCACACTGATGAACACGATTCTGGGGATGAAGATATCCATCGTGACGGCAAAACCGCAGACAACACGAAAGCGCGTACTGGGTTTTCACACCGGGGATCATCATCAGATCATCTTCATCGATACGCCGGGCTTGATCCAGCCCAGGTACGAATTGCAGACATCCATGGTCAACGCGGCGCACAGTGCAATAACGGACGCGGATGCCTGCTGCCTGCTGGTCGATGCACCGCGTGCGATCGAGACGGAGCGCATGCTCCCCGGGGAACTCCCCGGGGAACTGCTCGATCTGTTGCGAGAGACTCGCCGGCCGGTACTTGCCCTCCTGAACAAGACTGATCTCGTTCCGAACAAAGGGCAACTGCTTCCGCTCATCGAACGGACGGTTGCGGCCTATCCGTTCGAAGCGGTGATTCCCATCAGTGCATTGAACAATGACGGAATTGATACATTCCTCTCCGCCCTCGGACCGCTGCTTCCGCCGGGACCGCCGCTCTATCCTCCCGACCTGCTCTCGGATCAGCCCGAGCGTTTTTTCGTCGCGGAAATCATCCGGGAAAAAATTTTCGAGCAGTTCCGGCAGGAGGTTCCCTACGCGACAGATGTGTACATCATCGAGTACAGGGAGGAGGAGACACGGGATTACATCGCAGCTGAAATCATCGTGGAGCGCGAAAGCCAGAAGCGCATTCTCATCGGGAAAGGTGGAGAGGCGATCAAACGCATCGGTATGTCCGCACGTGAGGATGTCGAACGTTTTCTCGACCGGCCGGTGTACCTCGATCTGCATGTGCGCATCCGCGAGGGCTGGCGAGACAATGCCGCCTGGATCCGGCGGCTGGGGTATTAAGAAAGGAGTACGCATGAACAGATCCGACGGCTCACGCCGACTGTTTCTGAAACTCACCGCGCTCTTCAGTGCCGGTGCAGCGCTGCATACCGGTGGCTTGCTCGCAAAGCCTGCGGGAATGACCCCGCAGACCACGCGATTCGCAATGCCGCGGACGGAAGGAATTCGCCCCGTCTCCATCGCAAGCTATAACGGACTCGAATCGGTCCGACGTGCAACCGAAGGAATGCGGAACGGGGAGGATACTCTCGATGCGGTCCTGGCCGGTGTGAACATCGTCGAAGACGATCCGGCGGACGACTCCGTTGGCTACGGTGGTCTCCCCAATGAGGACGGTGTGGTGGAGCTGGATTCCTGCGTCATGCACGGTCCGACCATGCGTGGGGCGGGAGTGGCGGCGTTACGCGGCATCAGGAATCCTTCCCGCGTCGCGAAAGTCGTCATGGAGCGCACCGACCATGTGCTGCTGGTGGGAGAAGGTGCGCTGCGCTTCGCCCGGGCGCACGGGTTCCGCGAGGAAAACCTCCTTACCGATGCCTCGCGCGAGAAGTGGCTGCGCTGGAAGGAACGTCTCAGCACCGAAGACGACTGGCTGCCTCCCCACACACCGGAGGATCGGAACATCGGTGCACTCGCGCTGGAGGAGTATGAACGTCCGACCGGTACGATCAACTGTCTCGGCGTGAACGCAAACGGGGATGTTTCCGGTGTGACCACCACCAGTGGCCTTGCCTTCAAGATTCCGGGACGTGTCGGCGACTCGCCGATCCTCGGTGCTGGGTTGTACGTGGACAATTCCGTTGGTGCCGCGGGTTCCACAGGGCGGGGCGAGGCGAACCTGCTTTCCCTGGCAAGCTTCCTTATCGTCGAGCGCATGCGACAGGGTGATACGCCGACGGATGCCTGTCTCTTCGCATGCCGACGCATCGTCGAGCAGACAAAAATGAAACGCCTGCTCGACAAGACGGGACGTCCGGCCTTCAACGTCAATTTTTATGCTCTGACCATTCACGGAGAACATGGTTCGGCATCGATCTGGTCCGGTAAGAAGTACGCCGTCAATGACGGCGGTGAGAGCCGCCTGCTGGATGCGGCCTTCCTGTACCAGAGCTGATCCTTTCCACGCCCGTCCCCGATCCCATCCACGAGCAAGAACGGTACATCTGCATGGAGAAACAGCGGAAACATGACCTGACGACACCCGATCAGCGGAATGGCGATCAGGACATCGAACAGACCCTGCGCCCGATGCGCTTCGAGGATTTTGTCGGTCAGAAAAACATTGTCGACAATCTTCGCATTTTCATCACCGCAGCACGGCAGCGGGGCGAGGCGCTGGATCACGTGCTGCTCACCGGTCCGCCAGGGCTCGGCAAAACCACACTCGCGCACATTATCTCCAATGAGATGGGCGCCTCACTGAAAATGACCTCCGGTCCGGTGCTCGACAAACCCGGCGACCTGGCCGGACTGGTCACCGGCCTGGGAGAGGGAGACGTACTCTTCATCGATGAAATTCACCGGCTCTCACCTGTCGTCGAGGAATACTTGTATTCCGCCATGGAGGATTTTACCCTCGACATCATGATCGATACGGGTCCCAACGCACGCAGTGTGCAGATCGAGCTGAAGCCGTTCACACTCATCGGTGCCACGACGCGTGCAGGACTGCTGACAGCTCCGTTGCGCGCGCGTTTCGGTATCACAAACCGCCTCGATTACTACGACGTCACACAGCTGAAGCACATCGTTCTGCGATCAGCACGCATCCTCAATATCGCCATCGACGAAGCCGGCGGTGCTGCGGAGATTGCCCGCCGGTCTCGCGGCACTCCTCGCATCTCGAACCGTCTGCTGCGTCGTGCGAGGGATTTCGCGCAGGTCATCGGTGACGGCGTCATCACCATGGGAATAGCGGACCATGCACTCAACGCGCTCGAAGTGGACGAACACGGTCTCGACGATATGGACAAGCGCATCCTGCACTGCATGCTCGACAAGTACGGAGGCGGACCGGTGGGTATCAATACGCTCGCCATCGCCGTAGGCGAGGAAGCCGGGACCATAGAGGAAGTCTACGAACCGTACCTGATCCAGGAAGGTTACATCCATCGTACTCCACGCGGACGCGAACTGACACATGCGGCCTACGCATTACTCGGCAAGCAGCCACCGCGCCGAAGGGATCAAACCGGGCTGTTCGAGGGGGGAAATGATACGGAGTGAGGAGATTTGCAGATACTGCATCACTGCGACGATTTCAGGGCTGCGCATATGCAGAACATGCATCATCATCGGCCTTTTCCGGGCTCACATCTGCAGGGTGCGCCTCAAGCACCATCAGAGCAGCATGCTGAGACAGCATGCTCCCACAGTATCATTGCGACTGCTTATTGCAACCCTCGCTGTGGCATTTCTGCTCATCGCCTGCGAAGGGAAGGTGAAGCCGCCTGTCGCAACCTCCATGCCGGGCGAACTGCCGGACCAGGAGAGCTGGAATTCCACCGTCGTCTTTTCCGACTCCGGGAGCGTACGTGCGGTGCTTCGCGCCGGACATATCCGTATGTACGAGGACCGCAAGGAGACGCTGCTGGATTCTGGTGTCGTTGTGGATTTCTATGGCCGCGACGGGCTCCACAGCTCCGTTCTCACGGCAGAACGGGGAAGGGTGGACGACGAACACAAGGATCTCGAAGCGTTCGAGAACGTGGTTTTCCGATCCGACAGTGGTACGGTGGTGGAAACCGAATACATCTACTGGGAAAATTTGAACCGGAGAGTGCGGGGCGATCGTTTTGTCACCATCACATCGCCTACGGAACGCCTGCAGGGGTATGGCTTCATCGCTGACCAGGATTTGAAGAATTATACGGTTTTCGGCACCGTCTCCGGTGAGGCGTCGATCGAGGAGTGACCCGGGCGGTGCATCCTGCAGGGATGCTTACTGACCCGCCATTACGCGTCATCGACGTCGGACGGGCGTTCCGGAAGCGCCGGATCGACAAGGATGACCTTCTCCCTGTCGATGACCACGGTTCCGGAGGGAGCGCCCTTCGGCTTGCGGACATATTTTTTTTCCGTGTACGCAACGGGGATCCGCTTCCCCTTGCGGTGTTTGCTGTAGTACGCTGCAATCGCGGCCGCTTCACGGATCGCTTCTTTCGAAGGATCGCCGCCGGCGCTTCCGGTTTTGAGCACGACATGTGACCCTCCGGCGCCACGGGCATGAAACCAGAGATCATTCGGTCGGCTGTGCCGCAACGTGAGGAGGTCGTTGTTCGCGCTGTTTTTCCCCGCCCA
>JAFGKR010000004.1 GCA_016928515.1 Bacteroidota bacterium
CTGCATGATGATCTGCAGTTGCGCATCGGGCTGCTCCCAGCCGTCGAAGCCGAGGATGCGGTCATTCCATCCGGAAACAGGATCTCTCCATCGCAAAAAATACCGGAAACGCACGAAAAGGACGGGATGCGGGTACAGATCGAGATACAGCTTGGTGTAAAAACTCACAGTGTACCACGATGTCTCCGGCGCGAGGAAAGGGGTGGATGCGTACCGGTAATAACTGTACCCGGCGTCGGCACGCAGTTCCGCGCGGCGCAGGAAGGGCAACTCGTCGAGGCTCAGTGTGATGTACCCGGAGGGATCGAGGGAGAACGACTGTGACGCCCCGTTCGGTGTCTGGGTGGTTGAACTGGAGCTGTTCAACATGAGGCGCAGCAGAAGAAGGCGGGAAAAACGCCGCTCGGCCCAAAGGAGGGGATTGTATGTCCGTGCATGACCGGGGGATGATCCCGGACCATCCTGCCGGTAATGGAATTGTGCTCCGTACAACGAGCGACCGTCGGGGCGCCAGTCGATGCGCTGGATGACTTCATGGAACTCTCTTTTCGAGGAGGAACTGAGCTGCCGATACTCAAAGCTGCGAAGCCGTCCGGTCAAGGAATACAGCAGTTCCGCCGAAGGCCGCCATTCAAAGCGCGCCTCGTACCAGTCGCTGACATTAAGGGAATGCTGATTTCCATCTGCTGATGTGAAGAACGCGGCAAACAGTCCTCCGGACTCGGTCACATAGCGCCTGCCGGCGCTTTCCGTGTGCTGGACGGAGGCGTAGAGGGTGAACGGTTGCAGTGCTGGAACCCACGTCCCAGGTGCGAGGCGGATATTCCCCTGCATGATGGTCAAGGAGTATTGCTCGTACAGGCCGGATCCTGTGCGATAGTGCCGCTCGTCCGCGGTGAGACGGCCGCCGAGTGACAAGCCGCGCACATGCTCCATGAGCAGGTCGACGAAGAGACGATCCCGCTGATAATCCGGAACCGTCCCGGTCCCGGTTTCCTCGCGCTTCCGCAGATCTCCCTGGTACCAGGCGTTCACGGTGAAGAGCGGACGGGGTGAAAACACGGTGCGTAGAAAATAATTCTGCATGTGCCGGCGGTCGATCGCATCCCCCGCGAGAATATCCCCCACGGGAATATCCCCCACGGGAATGTCTTCCCGGAACATCCGCGCGTAGCCAGTGATGCGCGCGGACTCGAATCCCACCGACTCCAGTAGCGTCGCGGACGGCACCCAGGCGAGATCCATTCGTCCCCCTCCGCGGCTGCGCTTGCCCTCCGCGTCGGTTTCATCGAGATATTCGCCGCGCAGGGTGAGGGAAGGCCAGTCCTGTCGCACCCACTGCAGTCCACCTGCACCGGAGCGGTCTTCGAGATCGATGCCGCGCAACGTATCCCGTCCCGCGCGCTGACGCCAGGACGCGAAAGCCCGCAATTCGTCTGTGACATCGTATTCCCCCTGCAGCGCATGGTCCGAGCGCAGACGGTCCCCCGCGTAGGTGGCTGCCGCAGGCTCGCGGTAGCCGTCGGAACGAAGAGAGGAGCGAAGGGACAGGCGCGCCGCCGGCGTGCTCAGCGTCGCCGACAGCGCCGCGGCGTCACCCTTCGCACTGTCGGACCAGGTATGCCGGTACTCGGGCTGCAGGCGCAAGTCGAGCGCCTCCGATTGCCAGCGCACATCCCCGCCGCCCTGCATGAATTGCGTAGGCTCCGAGGCGTCCTGCTCGTGAAAGCTGCCTCCCGCGATTCCGGCCTGCGCGAAATCGGATGGTGATAGAGTGACTCCTGCCGTCATGACGCGTTCGTCGGTCGCGTTGCGCACGTGCTCGTAGCTGATCTCTACCCTGCTGTCGTCGAGTACCGCACCGTCGCGCGTGAACACGAGACTGCCGGAGGTATAGTCGAGAATGTAATCCTCCCCCGCGTTCATCTGCATGCCATCCACCAGCACCCGCTCCGATCCGCGGATGATGCGCCGTTTCGCCAGTCCATAGCCGGTGGAGAACGACTCATAGCGGACATGCATGGTGTAGGTGACCGTTGGAGGATTCTGATATGCGGCGGAGGGGAAGGGCTCCGGGTCAGGGAAACGCAGGATGCCACCGGAGTAATCCATGAATTCCGGGTCGATACGGCCGTCATTGTCGCGGTCGATGCCGAACTGCGCGAGCGGCACATCGCTTCCATCCGGCGCGGTGATGCGCAGACGGAAACTGGACGGCAGAATCGCGTATCCCACCACGTACCGGTTCCGCACCTCAAAGAAATGCCCGCTCGCTCCGTCACTGAGTAATAGTTCCGTCACCTGGCCTCCGCTGTATATGCGGACGGCGAGGGCGGCAAATATCACTTCGATGTCCTTCAGTTCGAGAACACTGTTGTCACGATCGATGATATAGTTCGTCCCTTCCGTCAGAGGACGCCAGTCGGCCGTCATGCCACCGATATCCGTCCGCAGCAGGTCATCGGGACCGTATGTTTCACCCGGACGCCGCTCCCGGAAAAGCTGCACACGATCCCCCTGCAGGGAACGCAGCTCACGGTCGGCACGCAGGTAGAACCAGGTGAAGCCCGCCCAGTTCGCGTCGGCGATGCTGCGCTCCTGCTCATTGAAGCGGCCGTGGAAGACCTCCGTGTGCCGAGCGGTGGTTTTATGACCGCTGACGCCCGAAACCTCGAGAAAGCTGCGGCCGTAGCGCTCGCTGCGTTCGCCGTACACGGCGCGTCCGCCGACGCCGAACAGTCCCATGGACTGCCCGAGCAGGCTCGTGCCCTGTTCGCGCCGGATGTCGCCCCACTGCAGAGACTGCACGACATCGTCCCGGGCACCACGATATTCCGCACCATACGTGACGTCCTCGAAATCCGCGTCGTTGTACAGCGCGCTGATGCTGCGTCCGCCGCCCATGTCGAGACGCGCCTTGAGATCGTTGCGGCTGACGGGATCTTCCCCGAATACCAGTTCGTCGGTTCCGAGCGGATCCTCGAACAACCAGGCGCTGCGACTGCCGCTCAGGTCCAGCCGCCAGTCAGCGCCGAAATCCACGAAGCTTCCGTCGGAAGGATC
>JAFGKR010000025.1 GCA_016928515.1 Bacteroidota bacterium
GGCACTCCGAAAATAT
Organism: Bacteroidota bacterium; assembly: GCA_016928515.1. GTDB lineage: Bacteria > Bacteroidota > Ignavibacteria > SZUA-365 > SZUA-365 > BM516. The sequence goes on from JAFGKR010000025.1 coordinate 17, forward strand.
TTCACGTTCAGGGGATGTATCATGAAACTCGCACATTGTACCCGTTCAGGTTCCGTTTCCGTCGCGTCGATACTGCTTCTTCCGTTCCTCTTTCTGCTCCTCTCCTGCTCGGGGGATGACCCGGCGTCACCCAACGGCGATTCGGGGAAGATCCGAACCGGGGAGATGACTCAGGTCCTCGAGCAGATGGTGTCGCCGGGTGGGAGCGCGACGGTGAATGCAACGGGGACGGCGGCGGACGGTCTCGAGCTGCACATCCCCGCGGGAGCGTATCCTTCCGCCACCAGTGTGACCATTTCCGTCGCCCCGATCGAGGAGCATGATTTCGGATCGAACTTCGATCCGGTGACACCGCTCATCCGCATCGAGAACGGCGGAGACTTCGCAGAGAAGCCGATGCGCCTGCGCATCCCGCTGCCGGATCTCGGCGACCGTTTTCCGGTCGCGTTCTACTACGATCGCGCAGCGGGTACGCTCGAGGCCATCGCACCGGTGGACCGTTCCGACGACTGGCTGGACATCGCCGTGCGGCATTTCTCAGAGATCGTGGTGTCCGCCACACAGATCGAACTGCTGCGCCAGGGCGGTGGATTTCTCACCATGTTCGATCCGGCGGTCAACGGCTGGTCTTTCGTCAACGACGGAGCGTATCCCGAACCCGAGGGCATGTGCGCGGGCATGAGCATCGGCGCGGCGCATTTCTTCAGGGATTTCAGTACCACGTTGCCGCTCGCCACGCATTTCGACAATGACCAGCTCTGGTTCCGCACGCCGAAGCTGTGGCAGGACGACGCGACCGGCATCACGTTCTGCGCGGAACTGCAACGGGCATTCGTCACGTCCAACGCGTTCTGGACCGCGGGAGGCGGAACGCCATTCGACGGTTTCATCGAGAAGTCGGAGGAGGACCATTTCTGGAGTCTGTGCTACGCCATGCTGGTGATCAATCAACCGCAGTTCCTGTATATCGCCGTCAGCGGCGATCCGGCAGCGCCGTCGCATGCCATCATCGCCTACGCCTACGAAATCGACGATACCGAGGGACGACTGAAAGTGTACGATCCCAACTATCCGCGCAGCGAGGGAACGATCACATTCGATTTCGCGACAGGGAAATTCCGTCCCTACACCTCCGCCGCGAATGCTCGCGCGTTGCAGCAGGGAAGCACGTTCCGCTACGATCAGATCGTTTTCATTCCTCTCTCGTCCATCTGTGACACGAAGGAGATCGACCGCATCTGGCAGAAGGTCGGTGCGAAGACCATCGGGCAGGGAAAGTATCCGTCCTATGAACTCTGGGCCGTTCCGGTGGACAACGACGATCTGCCCCGCGTGAAACTGCAGGACGCCACCTCGGGAAAGACGACCTTCCTGCCGTACGGAGAATTCACCGTGGAGATCGAGCCATCGGACAAGAGCATCCCGTTCTTTCTCACGGCCTGGGTGGATCTGCCCGACATCGGAGAGATCGAGAAGCAGGAACCCGCGGGAATTCTCACCATTGAGGAACCCGCGAAGGACAATCTCATCGGCATACAGGTGAACGCGAAGGTGTCGGGCCAGAACAGCTTCTCCTGGGCGGGCTTCCACTGGTTCAAGATCCGCATGCAGTCCATGTGGATCGAACCGGCCGACACCATGGTCGGCGTCAATCAGGAGCTGGAACTTGTGGCGCGGCACAACGGCACGGCACCGGTGGGTGCACGGTTCGAATGGGATTTCGGCGATGGTGAAACGGAATCCGTCACCGGCGACAGCACGGTCACGCACATTTGGAAGGAACAGGACGAGTACACGGTCACCGTGAGCATGTATCCGCCCGGAAGCAGCGAGTCGGCGGGCAGTGCGACGGCCACCGTCCATGTGGCAGCCTTCCCGACGATGATGATCGCCCTCATGGGCATGACCACGGAACCGCCGAGCACGATCAAAACGAAGGAGGGGATCGACATACCGTCCATCGTCTGGTCGAATCATGCGGAGAACCTCCCGCCGCTGCAGTGGAACAAACGTGAGTTCTCCGTCGAATATTCCATGTCGGTATCCGGGGTCGACGTCAGCACCCGCATCTCCGGTCGCATATCGGAGGACGGCAGGCGTGTCGAGACCGTCTCCGCCATTTCCACGGGTGTCGGAAACGGCGGGGATTACAACTACAGCTTCGCCATCGTTGTGACGGATTTTCCTGTCGACGTGTACGGATCGACCGGTCCGATGGGTGGTGAGCTGAACGGACCCGCCGCCCAGCCGAAGGTCGTGAACCTGAGCTGGCGGCAGTCCTCCGTCGACAACGAGGGCAATACCGTGGTGCAGGAACTGGGCTCGGTCGACTGGTCGAGCGACCAAACTGAGTTGTCGGTGTATTTTTACCGTCCGTAGGGGAGGGGGACGGATTATTCCAGCGATAGTGAACCGTCGCCCGTTGGCGGCGATGTTTCCATGCTGCAGCTGGCAGTCCCGACGCGGACCATCGGTCACGCGCAGGATACATATCTCATAGCTGCGATCGGGGGCGGGAAGAGCAAAGCGGGAGAAATCCGGGGATTAACACGTTTCAGACCAATATCTCATGCATCCCGAATGAGACACTAATGCCGGCTGTGTTACATTTGGGACGCAGAAGACTGGAGCGTTATCGTCCTCCTTTTTCACTCCGCGTAGATAGAGAACTTGGTGACTCTGCAGTGGGAAGCCGTGTTTGTCGCAAATTCAAACTCAGCATGAACCGCTCCGGCATGGCTTCCACTGCTTTTCCTCCTCGATGTGCTCTTCGGTACACGAGCGGGTCATTCGACGCGAACGGCCATCAAGTAATACATCTCACATACGATTGCATGATCTCGAGACGGAATCCGTCGGTGTGCTTCGCCGGAATGCATCTTGTTCACCCTTTTGAACAGATCGGTATCGCAGCTTTCTTTCCCCTACATAATAGGGCGGTGCTGACACACCGCCCCGGTGCAAACACATGAGAACTTGGTGATCTCCGCAGTAGCGGATCATGTTGCTTGCAAGGAGAATCTACGAAATCCTTTGATTTCAATCAAGTGCCGGTTTCACGCTCCGGAATTTCTGAGACGATCAGTCAGAATAATACAGGACCGTCGTGGCAAGAAACGGAAAATCGCTGAAGCGATTGAATGAGAAGAGCGACCTGACTCCGGAATATCCCCCAGAGGACAGTACCAACGTCGTGGATACCAGCGGTACCGAACGCAGAGCGAGGCCATCGTTGGAGCTCCTCGCGGTTCTCGCGGTTCTCGTCTTTCTGTTCCTCCGTCTGTTCTCCGTTCTCGGTTTTCATCCCTCCACGCGTCTCTGGGGGATCAATTTCCCTGCCTATCTCAGCGACAAGTGGTACCTGCTGCCGCTGCTCCTGCTCCCGTCTCTCGCATTGCATCCGGCTGTTTCGGCCTGGCTGATCAAGTCGCGTGGCAGTACTCCGTATTCCGGGAATGATTCCAAGCGAGGGTCGCTCTGGATCGTGCTGGTGGGGACAGTGCTCATGGTCGGCTCGACCTTCGTCTTCCGGACACATTTTCCGTTTCTGGGAGATGGTGCGTTTTGTCTGTCTGACCTCTTTCGAACGCTCTTCCTGAATGACCATCACCCGATGATGATCGTAAAGCCTTCGTCCGTACTGACGGGCCTGATCGTTGTATGGATCATGAAACTCCTGCGTCCGGAGAACCTCGCTGTGCCGTATCAGGTCCTGGGTACATTGGGTATGTTTCTTGTGGCCTTCATTGGAGGATTGATGCTCCGGAGGATACATACCCTGGAAAGAATCCTGCTCATCTCATTCGGAATACTCTCCCCCGGGATCCTGCTCTTCTACAGCTATGTCGAGCTGTATACGTTGCAGTACGCGTTTATCATCCTCTCTCTGTTTGCGGCATGGCTGCATTACCGGTTGGAGATCAGCCCTGGATACGCGATGATTTTCTTCGTTCTCGCGCTTGCCACAGGACTCTCCTCCGTCATCCTGATCCCTGCGTTCTTCTGGATGGTTGGTAGGTCGGTATTGATCAGACGATGGGGTGAACAACATGCATGGAGAATGTACCTGGCACTGCTCGTGCTCACGGTCATCGGTGCCCTGTCTGCTGTTCTTTTCATGACACGCAATACTGCAGATGTCGGGCATTCCGCCTTTGCCATCGCTCCATCCATGGTTGAGGGTCTGTCGAGGGAGAACAATAATGAGTGGATGGCCTACACCATGCTCGCTCCGGAACATCTCGCGGATATCGGGAACCAGCTCCTGCTTGTCGGCGGACCGCTGGCGTTGATTGTCGTCCTGGGGCTCGCTTTTCACTCCTCGCGTATTCGTTTCTCCTCCTTGCTTCAGTTTTCCCTCCTCGTGGCGACCGGTGGACTGATGGCTCTGCTTTGCGGTCAGAGCTATTTCGGAATGGCCAGAGACTGGGACCTTATGCTGGTACCCGGAGGGAGTGTTGCTTTCTTCGGGATTGCGCTCCTTGTGGATACCGATTCACGTCCGGAGACGATCTGGCAGAGGATCCTTCCGGGTTTGCTGGCGATCACGATGCTCACGCATTCCCTGTTCTGGCTGATTGTCAATTTCACGCCGGTATCGGCCGCTCGTCTCGATCATCTGCTGAAACAGAATGAGCCGCTCCTGCCGGCCTGGATGACACAATCCGGCCTGGAGAATTTGCGGAAATACTACAGTTCTGCAACAGGAATGCCGGACAACGAGAAGTACCGTCGTACCCTGCGTCAATTGATCGACTGCGGGTACGAGCCTGAGATCCAGCTGGAGCGGTATATCGATTACGTCACCTATACTGCAACTGCAACCCGTGAGGCTGAGGTACGGTGGCTGACAGACAAGATGGCTGCCATGGCTGATGAAACCATTCCGCGTGACAGCTACCGCTACGTCGGCAGGGAGAGAATGTCCCAGAAGATGGCATCTCTCCTGCTGGAAATCGGAACCGTTGACTGGGAGCTTCTCCGGGACGAGTTCGCGCGTCATCGCAGGCTGTTCATGCCGACGGAGGTCGCACTGCTTTCGGCCTACACCGACAGAGAGCATGAGCTCCCCGAGATTCTCGAAAGAACACGGGGAGCGGTCGGTGAGAGCACCATGGAGCCGTCGTTGTTCTATTACTACGGAAGAGTGTTCGAAATGAATGGCATATCAGATACAGCAATCCAGCATTATGAACATGTGCTCTCCATGGCGCCTTCCGAGTATCCGTACCTGTATTTCCACCTGTCGGATCTGTACAGCGATCAGATCGGAGACACGTTGAAGGCCATTGAGACACTGCAGAGGTTTCAGGCAACCTGTCCGCTTGCCACCGCTGCAGAACACAGGCAGGCGGAGGAGCAGATCCGCAGACTGTCCGGCCCCTCATAGGAATCTGACAGGAGGTCAATACTGCGTAAACAAGCATTCCGCTATCTTGCGAATGTCCAGATGGCGGAGAATCTCACGAGCGAGTACCTCTGAACAAGGTCTCCCTTCGACGCCTCGCATCATACTCAGAACTTGGTGATCTTCTATGACTGTCTGCTACCATCTCATTTCCCTGAGATTCTGTCGTACCCTCTGAATTCCAGAAGTATTGACGCATGAGGTCATCTTGTGCGGCAATGACAACAATCCGGTATTCAACGCATTACAGTACAGTAATCGGAGGTTATGGCAGGATGAGATCCAGAACTCTAATAATTGCGGGATTCGTCCTTCTCTGCCTGTTTCCCAGGCCGGCGACGGCGCAAACCGGATCGATATACGGAACGATACGGGATGCCGAGACGGGTGAACCCATGGTCGGCGCCAGCGTGCTGGTGGAACAGCAGTCCACGGGGAGTGCGACGGACATTGACGGGAAATACCAGATCCGCACCTTGAAGCCCGGACGCGTTTCCCTGCGCATCTCGTACGTGGGATATGCCGATCAGCGTGTGACGGGAATCGAGGTGAAGAGCGGAGAAAAGGTTCGCATCGACGCGAACCTGATTTCCGAGGCAGTCTCGACCGAGGAAGTGGTCATATCCGCCGATCGCGTTGTCGCAACGGAGAGTGCGCTGCTCGCAGCACGAAGACTGTCCCCGACCATCGGGGACGGTTTCAGTTCCGAGCAGGTGAGTATCACACCGGCATCCAGCACGGCAGACGCATTGAAAAGGGTTACCGGAGTGGCGATCGTCGACAACAAATTCGTTTACGTACGGGGTGTCACTGACCGCTATAACAGTACCATGCTGGACGGCGTCACCGTGACCAGCAC